>NZ_JBHMAU010000132.1:0-110796 GCF_042429315.1 Brevibacterium otitidis
ATTCATACCCCCATATTAGTCACCCACCACGACCGAGCCCGACTCGCTGACCAGCACAAACAAACCAAAAGCTCCGAAAACCCCGCCAACCTGTGCAAGTCAGGATAGAGTTTCAAGAAGCACACGAAACTTACCCCAGCGATTCCATGATTTCAGTCAACTTCAGGGCACAGCTCCAGAACCTCGAAACCCTCGACGAACACTGCAAAGAGCTTTCAGAAATTTTCTCCAACTTCAGCGCAAACTGCGACTTGCAGAAGGAAATATGGGCACATTCAAGTGTTACCAACCTGTGCATTTCCAGCGCCCGAATTGTTTGCGAATTAATAAGTTGGCAGTGTTCTCTCGCTGACGAAGCGCATTCGAGCTAGAAGCTTGGCACACCACAGCCGAAATCCCTTTCATGTCCACGACTACCGCCGCTGGTTCGGGGGGACGACGCTACTGTCACTGAGCACCGCCACCGGCATCGCCGTCAACCTGTTGCTCATCGACCTGACCGGCAGCGCGCTCATTGCCGGCACCGTCGCTGCGATCGTCACTCTCGCCGACCTCGGCGGCAGCATCCTTGGCGGCGGTCTGGCCGACCAGCAGTCGCGACGCCGGATCCTGCGCCGCACCATGTTGACAGCAGCGGCGCTCAACCTCCTGCTCGTCGCGGTCCTGCTGCTGCCGCTCGGGCTGCCTGCAGCACTCGTGCTGTCGGTCTGCATCCTGTGCCTGGTCGGTGGCGAGCTCCTCGTCAACCTCGCGATGCCGTCCCTAGACGGCAGCCTCAAGGCGGTCATCCGCCAAGACGCCTACACCCGCGCGATCAGCGCCTCCCAGGCGCGCGACTCCGTGTTCTCCGTTGTCGGCACCCCGGTCACCGGGCTGCTGTACGCCCTGCACCATACGTGTCCGTTTTTGCTCCGACTGCTCTGCCAGTCCTCCTTCGTCTGGGTGCTCAGCTCCATTCGCACCGAGCTGGGCCCCGCCCAGCAGAACGCGCCGCACGACGACTCTCGGCGGCCGCTGCCTGCGCTCGGGCGAGCGCTGCAGAGCTATCGGGCGGCGTTCCGCTTCATCGGCTCGGTGCCTGCGCTCACACGGTTCGTCATCGCCGCCCCGCTCGTCAACATCATGGCGTCGCTGTTCGCCGTGTGGGCGCTGTTCGCGCTGCGGGCAGAGGGGCACTCAGCCACTGTCATCGGTGTGACCCTCAGCGGTTTCGCGCTCGGAAGCGTGCTAGGCAGCGCGGCAACGCCTTTCGCCGCCGACCGCGTCCCTACCGGATGGCTCGCCGTCGTCGGTCTGAGTGCGATGACGGGGATGTTCGCCGTGCTCACGTTACTGCCGCACACTCCGCTCGCCATCTTCCTCCTCGGGATGTGCGCGATGCTCCCCTCGCCGCCGCTCAACGCCGCGATCTTCTCGTACGTCTTCGCCTGCACCGACCTGTCGATGCAAGGCCGGGTCATCGCAGTGTTCAAAGGCATCGGCGGTCTCGCCGTCGCGCTCGCACCGCTGCTCGCCGGGTTCGCGGTGTCGCTTGACGTCTCCCGGTTGGTGTTGAGCCTCAGCTGCGTGCTTGCCGCCACCGGCGTCCTCATCCTCGTGACGTCCTCCCACGTCCGCGCACTCTGACACCCGCCCTCAGCAGCCGGCGCGCAGCACCTGCAGGCAGTCGCGGACCCGGGCATCCCACCATGCGTGCGCGGCCGCGTCCGCGGTATACCAGTCAAGCAGCTCCTGGTCCGGTGCGGTGCGCCCGGCAGGCAGCAGCCCGCAGCCGAGGCCGCCGTCACCATCCGAGTGAGTGGTGCCAGCGATGATGTCGCCTGCGAACAGCGCCCCGGTGCCCAGTCCGCAGGCCGGTGGGCCGGCGAAGATCGCCTCTGCAGCGGAGTCGACCGGCAGGCTGGCGGCCAGCAGCGCACCTGCCCGCAGCCCGATGCCGGTCTCCAGGGCTGATGACACGACAGCGGGCAGCCCGCAGCCGTTGACGACCTCTGCGGCATGCTGGGCGCCGCCGAGCGGCTGCGCCTTGACGATGATGACATCAGCCGCCCCAAGCGCTGCGACCCGGTAGGGGTCGTCGGCCTTGCGGATCGACTCATCGGCAGCGATGCGGATGGGCAGCCCGCGTGCGGCGATCCACTCCCGCAGCCGGGCGAGATCCTCGACCGCGGCGACGGGCTGCTCGATGTACTCCAGCCAGTCGCCCACTTCAGGCAGCTCGGCGATGGCGGCACACAGCTGCTGGGCGTCTGCGAGCGGGTAGCCGGCGTTGGCGTCGAAGCGCAGCCGGGCTGCCGGAGCGTGGGCGCGCACGGCGCGGATGCGCGCAAGATCAGTGTCCAGGCTCGTGATCCCGCGGGCGGCGATCTTGATCTTGAAGGTTCCGGCACCCGGATAGCGGGTGATGAGGCCCGGCACCGCCTGTGGCGGGCAGTCGGGGATGGTGCCGTTGAGCGGGACGGCGTCGCGCAGCGGTGGAGGAGCCGGCCGGTGGCCGAACTCGAGCGCACCGGCCAGCCAGCGTGCCGCCTCGGGCGCGGCGTATTCGACGAACGGTGAGAACTCCGACCATCCTCCTGGCCCACGGAAGACGAGCGCCTGCCGGGAGGTGATGCCGCGGAAGCGGGTGATCATCGGCAGTTCGACGACGCGGCGCTGAGGCAGCAGCGCATCGAGGTCCTCGGTGCCGGTGACGAGCTCGACCAGCCAGTCTGGGATCATGCCTCCACACTACGCCGCGCACCGGCACCTGCGACGGGCCCAAGCGTTAAGGTAAGGGCATGCCTGTCTCTGAGATCTTCGACCCCAGCCGTTGGCGCGCGGTCTCCGGCTTCGACTTCACCGACATCACCTACCACCGTGCCATCGACGCAGAGGGCGCCGACATCGGCTGTGTGCGCATCGCTTTCGACCGGCCCGAGGTGCGCAATGCCCTCCGTCCGCACACCGTCGATGAGCTCTACCGCGCCCTCGATCACGCCCGGCAGACCCCCGACGTCGGCTGTGTGCTGCTAACCGGCAACGGCCCGAGCGAGAAGGACGGCGGCTGGGCGTTCTGCTCCGGCGGTGACCAGCGCATCCGCGGCCGCTCCGGCTACCAGTACGCTGCCGGCGAGACCGCAGAGACCGTCGACCCGGCCCGCGCTGGGCGGCTGCACATCCTCGAAGTCCAGCGGCTCATCCGCACGATGCCCAAGATCGTCATCGCCGTCGTGCCCGGCTGGGCGGCCGGCGGCGGGCACAGCCTGCACGTCGTGTGCGATATGACGATCGCCTCGCGTGAGCATGCGAAGTTCAAGCAGACCGACGCCGACGTCGGCTCCTACGACGCCGGCTACGGCTCGGCGTATCTGGCGAAGATGGTCGGGCAGAAGCGGGCCCGGGAGATCTTCTTCCTCGGCCGCACCTACTCCGCCCAGCAGATGGCCGATATGGGCGCAGTCAACGAGGTCGTCGACCATGCCGAGCTCGAAACCGCGGCCCTGACGATGGCGCGTGAGATCCTCGGCAAGTCCCCGAACGCCCAGCGGATGCTGAAGTTCGCCTTCAACCTCGTCGACGACGGGCTGGTCGGCCAGCAGGTCTTCGCCGGTGAGGCCACCCGCCTGGGCTACATGACCGATGAGGCCGTCGAGGGCCGGGATGCGTTCTTGGAGAAGCGCGACCCGGACTGGTCGCCCTTCCCCTGGTACTACTGAGCCGGTGAGGGCCCGCTCGATGGACCACACCGAACTCGCCGAACTGCTGCGCCGGGCGCTGGCCGGCGCACACACCGTCGTGCTGCCGCCCACCCGCGACGGGCAGGTCTCGGTCATCGACCCGCACCGCTACGACGACGCCGGCACCGGCCGCAGACCCCCAGCCCTCGTCGTGCACACCTCGGGCACCACCGGACCGGCCAAAGGGGTGGCGCTCTCCGCTCAGGCGCTCACCGCCTCGGCGACGGCGACCGAGGCGATCCTCGGCGGGCCCGGCCGCTGGTACCTGACCCTGCCGGTCAACCACATCGCCGGCGCCCAGGTGGTGCTGCGCTCGCTGCAGGCCCAGACGGTGCCGTTCGCTGCCCGCGGACCGTTCACCGCGCAGTCCTTCACCGCCGATGTCATGGCACTGCAGGAGGCGGCCCTGCACATGATCGCTTCCTCCGGCCCGGCCGGGCCGCTCTACACTGCGCTCGTGCCCACCCAGCTCACCCGCATCATGGCCGACCCGGTCGCCGCTGAGCTCGCACGCGCCTTCGATGCGATCCTGCTCGGCGGGGCGGCGATCTCCCCCGGCCTACTCACCCGCGCCGCATCAGCCGGCCTGACCATCGTGCGCACCTACGGGATGAGCGAGACGTGCGGGGGCTGCGTCTACGACGGAATCCCCTTCGCAGACGTCGACGTCAGCATCAACGACGCCGGCCGGGTGGTGCTTTCCGGCGCTGTGCTCGCCGACGGCTACGTCGATGTCACCGGCGGCCAGCTGCGCGCACTCCCCGATCCCGAGGCGGTCACCGGCAGCGGGTTCACCACCGGTGACGACGGGATCCGCCGGTTCGTCACCAGTGATCTCGGGACGATCACCGACGGGGTATTGAGCGTCCTCGGCCGGGCCGATGACGTCGTCATCTCCGGTGGGGAGAACATCAGCCCGCTGGCCGTCGAGAACACGCTGCTTGCCGCCCTCGAAACCACTGGCGTTCGCGAGGTGCTCGTCACCGGGGTGCCGGATGCCGAATGGGGTGAGGTGCTCGCCTGCGCGATCGTCACCGACCGCCCCGGCACGACTGACGGAGACCCCGTCGCCGCCGCACGCGCGCTCGCCGACCGGCTCGCCGCCTCGGTGCCGGAACTGCCGAGCCTGCACCGGCCGGTCTATGCGGTCGAACTCGATGCGCTGCCGGCCACCGGTCTGGGCAAACCGGACAGGCGCGCCCTGCGCCACCGGCTGGCTGAGCGTCTCGGGCTGGCCGAGCGCACCTGACTGCAACCGAGTTGTGATGCGCCGCGCTGGGAAACGGCCTGACGCAGTGGCAGACTAGACTGGTCTGCAGGCCGGCGAAACTGCTGGCCAGCGCACTGACCATGGCATGATCTGAATGACATTGAGGACTCCGATGGCAACCTTCCAGCAGTGGGTCGAGGGAGCTCGGCTGCGCACCCTGCCGCTGGCTGTCGCCCCCGTGCTGCTGGGAACCGGAGCCGCGCTCGGCGTGCTCGGCGGACTGTCGGCCCTCGTCATCGGCAGCGTGCTCGACGCCCCGAACCCCGATGTCTCACTGTCGTTCCTGCTGCTCAAGGCGGCGCTCGCACTCATCGTGTCCCTGGCCCTGCAGATCGGGTCGAACTACGCCAATGACTACTCCGACGGCGTGCGCGGCACCGATGACGTGCGGGTCGGGCCGCTGCGGCTGACCGCCTCCGGGGCGGCCCCGCCCGAGGCGGTGAAGCGGGCGGCGTTCATCAGCTTCGGTGTCGCTGTGGCCGCCGGTGCGATCCTCGTCATCATCTCCCAGGCGTGGTGGCTGATCCCGGTCGGTGCCGCCGCGATCTGGGCGGCCTGGTTCTACACCGGCGGTTCGAAGCCCTACGGCTACCGGGCGATGGGCGAGCTGTTCGTCTTCATCTTCTTCGGCCTCGTCGCCACGCTCGGGACGACCTATGCGCTCGTCTCGACGATCTCAGCGGCCGCGATCGCCGGTGCGGTCGCGATCGGGCTGTTCGCCTGTGCGGTGCTCATGGTCAACAACCTGCGCGACATCCCCACCGACCGGCAGGCCGACAAACTGACTTTGGCGGTGCTGCTGGGTGAGAAGCGGGCGCGGCTGGCCTATACGCTGCTCGTGTTCATCCCATATGCGCTGCTGCTCGTGCCGATTCTCACCGGGCATCCGGCTGCGGTGCTGGCGGCGCTGTCGCTGGTGCTCTCGATCTCACCGCTGCAGGTGGTGCTCTCCGGTTCGGAGGGCACAGCACTCATCCCGCCGATCAAGCACACGGGGCTCGCGGCACTGGCCTATGCCGCGCTGCTGGCGCTCGGCCTGGCGCTGTAGGTCTGCAGACGGCTGTTGGGCCCGCAGACGTCAGCGGTCAGGATCTCAGCGGTCGAGTTCCCGGTCCTCCAGGTCCTCGTCGCTGCCCTTCTTCACAGTGCGTGCCTTGACCTTCCCGCTGCGGGCCCGGCGGCGCTCCTGCCAGGCGATGAGCGAACCGGTCGCCGAATCGCGCAGCGGCCTGAGCGCCAGGTAGCTGATGAGAGCGGAGATGATGATCGCCGCGATCGTCGAGATGAGTCCGGGGCCTGCGATCCACCAGACGACGACGATCGTGCCCATGAGCACAGCGAGGCGGGCGAGGAGGTACATCAGATAGTCACGCATGATGCCCTCCAGTGTACCGGTGATCCATGTGGGCCTGCGTGCTGAATCCGGGAACCTGAATCATGCTGAGAGCATCCACTGTGGTTCTCATCCGCACCCGTGACCATCTTGTTACTCAACCGCAACGCAATCGCCGAACAGTCGCGGGAACAAGCGATATCCTCTTGTCATCAACCCCAGCTAGTTCAGAAGCGAGATACAACTTCATGCCCCCCCCTTCATAAGGTAATCGCCACCGTCATTGCGGCTGCTGCTTTCACTGCCAGTGGATTCGTCAATCCCCCTTCCGCGCACGCATCTTCATGCAA
This sequence comes from Brevibacterium otitidis, assembly GCF_042429315.1. Lineage (NCBI taxonomy): Bacteria > Bacillati > Actinomycetota > Actinomycetes > Micrococcales > Brevibacteriaceae > Brevibacterium > Brevibacterium otitidis. The sequence continues at coordinate 6,673 of NZ_JBHMAU010000132.1, forward strand.
AGATGGCAACGCGTGCATATGGGAGAATAAGGACTATTCCGGCAAAAGCATGTTCTCCGCGTATGCGATCAAGAACTTCAAAACTGTGCGCTGGGACGGCAATACGACGGGAAAGGGACCTTCCGTGAACGACAAAGCAGATTCCTTTAAAACCCGTGGAAAACGATGCGATGCAGTGCTGTGGGAACACGTTGGCCACGGCGGCAAAGCTATTCGCTTCAACCGACCTGCCAAAGGCGGAATCAGTGCTGACCCATATCTGAAGAACGGCGGCGGCTACTCCCACGCCGGTGGAAAATCAGTCAATAGGGAGAATTGGTCTGATCGAGCCAGCTCCCTCTCCTGGACCAACTGCAAGAAGTGAGACCAGTGTCAATCCTCCGAACCGCTGCCCTTGCGACGGCTGCTTTCGGCATTGCAGTATCGCTCGCTCTCGTCGCCAGTGGTTGTTCAGGGAGCGGAACGTCGGCCGATGAACAACCCGGCGACTACGCTTCGTCTCATGGGTATCGCTTCAACGCTGATCCAGAGGAGATGACGATCTCCGATGCCGCCCACAACGCGATTCTCACGTGGCAAGAGGAAGCAACTCTCGGGTACGCTCGCGATATCCTGCGCACCCAGTGTCTTGAGTCCGGCGGCTTCCCGCAGCCGAAGCCGTACAACCGCGGCGAGGAACTCAACGAGAAGCTCTTCTTCGACATCGGGCCGTGGACTGAGGACATGGCTGCAACGTACGGCTACCAACGTCCAGCAGATTCCGCCGAAAAGGAAGCTCTGATCGCTGGCGACGACTCTCCAGCCGAGTCGCAGCGCCTCGTCGAATGCGGACGCAAAGATCCTCGGCTGGAGGCGACCCTCCACGCGGTTGACGAACTCCAGCTTGCTCGGGATGAGGTGTCCTACAGCGATCGCAACCAGCAGTACCTTGATCGCGCAATGAATGACTTTCGGTCATGCATGACCGACGAAGGCTACTCCTTTGGCGGAGATGACGACACCGTCATCCCCGCCGAGGCGGCAACGTCCGATCGGGAGGCAGAGCTTCGGGTGGCGCTCGATCATGCTGCCTGTGCGAAGAAGACCTCCCTTGCCCAGACGTGGGTCGCCGTCGTGTCGGACCAGCAGGTCGACTATCTGGAGAAGAACGCCAGCGCGATCTCAACGCTTCGTGACAAGCACGCGGACACGCTCCGTGCCGCTGACGAAATTGTCAAAAGCTTCGGGAAGTAATCCCAGCCATGTCGATCCTCACGTCTCTGAGACGACACCGGCTGCTCGCGCTCTGGGCCGTGAGCAGCCTCATTCTCGCAGCAGGCGGATGGGCTGTGGGCTTCACTATGCGAGCCGACGAACGAACGCTCTCGGCAGCCGAGGAATCCAGAGCGCGCGGCACTGTCGAGGTCACCCGACAGGCTCTGACCGCCGAGCATACGGCTGTCGGCACGTTCCACTCAGGGACCGTCGAGAAAGTGCCGGCTCCCGGTGACGGGAAGAAGGTGGTGACTGCTGCCAAGGTAAAGCCCGGTGACAGAGTCTCGTCGGGTGCTCTTCTCGCGCTCGTCTCTGGCACACCCGTCTTCGCCGTCGACATCCCGTTCCCGTTTTATCGCGAGATGCGCAGCGGTGACAGCGGAGACGATGTTGAGGCGCTCAACCAGCTTCTCAGTTCACTGGGTTACGCCGCCGGGAACGGACGCACTTTCACGGATCGAACGGCTGCCGGCCTGACATCGTTCTATCGGGACCGCGGACAGACCGTGCCGAAAGAGAGCGCTGAAGAGTCACCCGATGAGTCCCACGGCGGATCCGATCACGACGGCAGACCTGCCGATGGAGCCGCGAATTCCCGTTCTCATGGAGAACCTGGCCAGTCCGGTCGATCAGTCGCTGCACACGAGACTTCGGTGATCGCGGTTCCGCAGCACTTCTATCGGCTGCGAAGCGATGACACGACAATCGCCTCAATTCAGGGAGTCGGGGCCGAGCTGGGCGACGATGACGCCCTCGCCGAGCTGCGCAGCGGCAGTCCATTCGTGAAGCTGCGCGTCGACCTCGCCGCTATCGACACCGTCAAGTCCTACCAGGAGGAATCCAAGACGGTAGCACTCAGCCTGCACGCTGCCGACGATAGCGCAGGCAGCTCGCTCACCGGTGCTGTCACCGGGATCTCCGAGTTCACAGACGCCCCGCCGGACGGCGAGGAGAAGGCTGGATACGATGTGACCATCGCGGTCCGTGATGACATCGACGGCGTGTCCGATGACAGTTCTGTCACTGCCCGGTTCGCCTCCGAGGCCGAAGATGACTCACTTGTCGTGCCGCTCATCGCTGTGCGCAGCGATGGAAAGGGTGATTTCCTCCTCGTGCTCGAAGGTGACTCCGAGCGCCGCTGTGCCGTCAGACTCGGCAAGGATGCCGGCGGCGTCGTCGCCATCGAGCCGGACCGAGCGTGTGCTGACGAGGGAACTCGTGTCGCCGTCGACAGCTGACCGGCCTGTCATCGACGCACACGGCATCAGCCGCCGCTACTCGGCCAGCGCCGTTGCGCTTGCAGACGCGTCCCTGCAGATCTCCGCTGGTGAGTTCGCTGCCGTTCTCGGTCCCTCCGGTGCCGGAAAGTCAACGCTGCTGAATATTCTCGGACTGCTTGATCGGCCTGACAGCGGAACCTACCGTCTGGCAGGTGAAGAGACGATCGGCGCACAGGAGTCTCATCTCAACAGGCTGCGCGCAGATGTCCTTGGGTTCGTCTTCCAGGATGCGCACGTCCTCCCGGCACGACGCGTCACCGACAACCTCGAGCTTGCACTCGCCGCCCGCAGAACGTCACGCCACTCTCGCGGCAGGCGGATCGCTGCGGCCCTCGACGAGGTGGGCCTGGCTCACCGCGCCGACAGCGCGGGTCGATCGCTTTCCGGCGGCGAACGTCAGCGTTTGGCCATTGCACGAGCACTCGTAACCGATCCAGCAGTCGTACTGGCAGATGAGCCCACCGGCAACCTCGATGACGAGAACTCGGCGGTCGTCATGCAGCTGCTGCAGAGAGCAGCCGCCCGCGGAGCAGCCGTTGTCATGATCACCCACGACAAGCGACATGCCGCCGAGGTCGACCGAGTCTTCACGTTGTCAGCCGGCACATTGACGGAGACACGATGAGACTGCCGCGCTTTCGACTGCACCGACTGCGAGACCTCATCTCCGACGTCGCTGAGGACCTGTCGGCCAAACCCGCTCGCCTGGCGATCATGCTCGTGGCGATCGCGGTGAGCGTCGGCAGTCTCATCGCTGCCGAAGCCGTGAGCGCCTCCTCAGCCAAACAGATCACCGACCAGCTTGCGTCCACCGCACTGGAACACGTCACGGTCGCTCAGAAGTCTGAAGGCCACGCTGTGCTCACGCCGGAGTCCGCGCAGTCGGCAGCAGACGTCACCCAGGTGCTCGCAGCGCAGACCACCATCGCTGTCCAGACCGATGACCATCCAGTGCGCCGGTTGGCTCACAGCCGGATCTCCGACGACATCGCCGTCATCGGCACCGGTGAGACGCTCTTCTTTATCATGGATGCGACACTCTCTCCACAGCATGTCACCGGCGCCTGGAGCTCACTGAGCGCACGACGGGTCGCCATCGTCGGCACAGCAGCTGCAGAGCAGCTCGGCGTCACCGCAGGTGCCGGCGCCACGATCCACATCGGCAGCGATCCGTACAGTGTCCTTGCCACTGCCGACAGCAAAACGAACCCAGAGGTCAACCGCTCTGTCTACATCCCCTATGAGGCCGCTGCGCCGATGGCAGGGAGCAACCGCCCTGAAGTAGTCGTGCGCACCACGCCAGGTGCCTCGACACCGGTTGCCTCCGTGCTCCCGAAGGTCCTGTCCCCTGCCAACCCGAGCGCCCTGACCACCCGGGGCGCCGAAGGATTCGGCGAACTCAGGCGCGGAGTCTCGACCAGCCTCGACGGGCTGCTGCGCAGCCTTGGCATCATGCTGTGGCTGCTCACGCTCATGATCGTCACGAATACGATGGTGACCACCGTCATGAGCCGGACACCCGAAATCGGGCTGCGACGCGCACTCGGATTCTCGCGCGGAGACATCGCCGCCAAATTCACTGCAGAAGCGACTGTCGTCGGTGTACTCGGCGGGCTCGGTGGAATCGGTCTGGGCTGCGCTGCAGCCGTCGGCGTCGCCACGATCTTCGGCTGGACTCCCCAGTTCCCGATCTGGCTCGCCGCTGCCGGGCCTGCACTCGGCGCCCTCACCGGTATCGCGGCTGCAGCGTACCCCGCATGGCGGGCGTCGAGAGTGCGCCCCTCAGAGGCGGTGCGCAGCGACTGACACCCACAGCGCAAGGGTCGGCTGACCCACCAGCACCCGCGGCGCCCAGGCGCACCTGAGTCCGCGCTGGGAGGCCGCATCTGAGACGCTGGCACGTTTCCGTCAGCCTGCGCCGATCGACTATCCTGGTAGGCAATATGACAAGGATTCTGGTAGCCGCCGCACTGATTCTCGTCGCTGTCACGCTGTACAGCTTCTTCGACTGCGTCGTCCGCGACCGCGCCCACATTCGAGTCCTGCCCAGATGGGGCTGGCTGCTCGTCATCCTCTTCGTCCCGGTCTTCGGGTTGCTGCTGTGGTTCCTGTTCGGCCGCTCCAGCTTCGGCCAGCGCCGCTCCGCCGGCCCGGTCGCCCCGGATGATGATCCGGACTACCTAAAGAAGATCGCCGATGAGGTCGAACAGGCCGAACGCCGCAAGCGCCGCGAGGAGCTCGAGCGCCGCCGCAGGTCCACCGGCAGCACTGCCGCAGCGCACGGCGCCCAGGCCCAGTCGCAGGAGGACGTCGACGCACCGGCGACACCCCAGCCCGCTGACGAACCAGCAGCCGAACCGGCAGCCGAGCCGGAGGCCGCTGCTGAGGAGCTGAGCCCGCACGAGCAGTTCGAGCGCTGGCTGGCCGAACGCGAACGCGAGGAGCAGACGGCACGCGAGACTCCGGATGATCACCCGGAGAGCGGCGAGAACGGCGCCAACTCCGCCAACGGCCGCTCATAAGCCGCAAGAACTCATCTGCCTTCAGCTCACGCCACGCTCACAGCCCGGAGTAGGCGTGCAGGCCGTCGAAGTAGACGTTGACGACGGCGAAGTTGAACAGCAGGGTGCCGAAGCCCAGGATGTTGAGCACCGCCACCTGGGTGGCCGACCAGCCGCGGGTCGCACGCGAGTGCAGATAGGCGGCGTAGACGACCCACACGACGAAGGACCAGATCTCCTTGGAGTCCCAGCCCCACGGCCGGCCCCAGGCCACCTCGGCCCAGATCGCACCGGCGATGACGGTGAAGGTCCAGGTGATGAAGCCGACGGCGGCGATCCGGTAGGACAGCTGCTCGACGACCTCGCTGGCCGGCACGCGGGCGAACATCGACCACAGGCCGGTCGTCAGATCCTTCTTCTCCGTGCGGGCCTTGAGGATCTGGAACAGCGCCAGGATCGCTGAGACGCTCAGCAGCGCGGTCGAGAGGATCGCGATCGGCACGTGGATCCAGATCCAGTACGACTGCAGCGCCGGCACGAGCTGCGCGGCCGGGGTGTAGAAGACGGTGATGCACAGGCCGAGGGTGATGAGCACACCGCCGGAGACGAAGGTGCCGAGGTATCGGATGTCAGAGAAGTACAGCACGATGATGTAGACGAGCATCGCCAGCGCCGAGGCGGTGAGCGCGTACTCCATCATGTTGCCCCACGGCACGCGCATGACCGAGATCGCCCGCGTCAGCACCGCCGCCACGTGCAGGGCGGCGGCGAGCACCGTCAGGCTCGTCGCCATCCGGGCCGATGTGCGCCGGCCGGGCGCAGCGGCCTCGCGCACCGGGCCCGCCTCCTCGGAGGCGTCATCGTCATCGCGGTCGAGGACCGCGACGGAGCTGCGGGAGGTGCGAACCGGACGGCCTGCTTTCGCTGCGGAGCGCCGCGCAGCGGTCGTCTGCTGCTCTGCTGCGAGCTTCCGGCCGCCGAAGAGGTCGTTGGAGTACAGCAGGAAGGCGATCGCGTAGACGGCCATCGCCGAATAGATGAGGAGGTTCGACCACGTCGCAAGCGTGACATTGACGTCCATGGGGTCAGGCCTTTCGACTCGGTGAGTTGTTCAATTCTACTGCAAGGCTCTCGGCCGCCTGCGCCACCCTCGGGTCTTCGCTGCGGGCCAGCGCACCCACCTCGGCCGACACCTCGCCGTCCTCATCCGTTGCGCGCACCCACATGCGCCGGCGCGGGATGAACAGCGACAGTCCCAGGCCGATGAGCAGCAGCACCGTGCAGACGAGCATCACCCCCTGCGTGGGGTCGTGGCGGATGTCGAGGGCGACATAGCGCTTGATGTCGGTGAGTTCGACGCTGCCGAGGCCGTCGGGCAGCTCCGCGGTCTCCCCCGGCTTGAGGTAGAGCTGCAGCGGCTGGCCGTCAGCAGCGGCGAGCTGGTCGAGCCCATCGGTGTCGAGCTCGTACACGGACTGCGCGATGCCGGAGTCGAGGCCGAGGTCGCCGGCGAAGACGTTCATGACGAGGTAGGGATTGCGCAGCTCGGCGAACTGCGAGACGAGTTCGCCCTCGGAGTTCTGCGCTGCGGTCGGCAGCAGGATGCCGATGAAGCCGAGCTGGTCTGGTGCGGCATCGGGGACCTTGACGACGCCGCGGGAGGTGTAGACGCCGTCCTGGGGCAGGAACACGACCGGCCCGGAGTAGGTGACATTGCCCTCGCCGTCGCGCACGGTGATGTCGGGGGCGTAGCCGTTGCCGGTGAGGTAGACGCGGGAGCCGTCGATGCGGATCGGCTCGTTGACGCGCAGGGTGCGTGCGGTCTCCGCATCGCCCTGGATGGTGGTGACCTCGGCTTCGAAGGAGCGCGGCTGACCGAACTGGTTGCCTGCAGCGGTCCCGTCGAAGCTTGCGTCGAAGCTGTCGAGGCGCAGCCGGTAGTCGTCGAGCCGGTCGGCGGAGAAGTAGGAGCCGGGTTCGAAGGAGTCATAGGCGACGAGCGAATTCGTGAAGGTGTCGCCTTCGACGAGGATCCGCTGCCCGGAGTAGCCGACGAGCGCGCTCACCGCCATCGTGACGGTGACGCCGAGCAGGCTGAGGTGGAAGAGGAGGTTGCCGGTCTCGCGCAGGTAGCCGCGCTCGGCGGCGACCGCGTTCCCGTGCCGGGTGGTGCGGTAGCCGAGCTTCCGCAGCCGCGCCTCGGCGGCGGTGAGCAGGTCCTCTGCCGTTCCCGAGGCGGTGAAGGCCTGGTACCCCGGCAGCCGGGTCATGCGTCTGGGAGCCCGGGGCGGGGCCTGGCGCATCGCTTTCCAGTGCTGCCTGCTGCGCGGCACGATGCAGCCGACGAGGGAGATCATGAGCAGGATGTAGATCGCGGCGAACCACACCGAGGCGTAGACGTCGAAGAGCTGCACGGCGTCGAGCACCGGGCCGATGCCGGGATTGTCCTCGATGAACTGGGTGACCTTGGCCGGGTCCTGGATGCGTTGGGGCAGCAGGGAGCCGGGGATCGCTGCGAGGGCGAGGATGAGCAGCAGGATGAGGGCGCTGCGCATCGTCGTGAGCTGGCGCCAGGCCCAGCGGAGCATGCCGATGAAGCCGATGTCGGCCGGGGCTTTTTTCGCAGTCGTGGTACTCATATCCTCGTCAAGTGTGGCAGATGGTCGGGGCCGTCAGATCAGCAGGTCGAAGCCGTTGATGGTGCCCTGCAGCTGCTGGATCCAGGCGTTCCACACGCCGGTCACGAGCAGCAGTCCGAGCAGGATGAGCATGATGCCGCCGATCCGCACGATCGTCTGCTGGTGGCGGCGCACCCAGGCCAGCCGGCCGGCGCCGCGGTGAAGCAGGAAGGCGACGATGAGGAACGGGATGCCGAGGCCGAGGCAGTAGACGAAGGTGAGCAGGGTGCCGCGCCACACCTGCCCATCGGCGCCGAAGCCGGTCGACAGCGCGAGCACGGCAGCCAGGGTGGGGCCGACGCACGGCGCCCAGCCGAGCGCGAAGGTCGCCCCGAGCACGGGGGCGCCCCACAGGCCGGCCTTGGGTTTGATCTGCATGCGGCGGTCGCGCTGCAGCCCGGGGATGCCGCCCATGAAGACGATGCCGGCGATGATGACGACCGCGCCCATGATCCGGGTGAGCAGGCCGATCCACTCCCCTGCTGCTGCGCCAAGCCCGGAGAAGACGGTGCCGATGGCGACGAAGACGACGGCGAAGCCGAGGACGAAGAGCGCCACTCCCCCGAGCACATGGGAGCCGCGCTTCTCCTCGATCGCGGTGCCGGTCAGGCCGGTGACATAGCCGATGTAGCCGGGCACGAGCGGCAGCACGCACGGGGAGGCGAAGGACACCGCTCCGGCCAGGGCTGCCACGAGCATCGCGATGATGAGCGGACCGTCGAGGATCGCCTGCGCGAAGGTCTGGCCGATATCGCTCATTCGTCTCGCACGTCTTCGATCATCCCGCGCAGGGTCGAGGCGTCGACCGCGCCGACGACTCGGGCGGCGGCGCGGCCCTCAGCGTCGAGGATGACGGTCGAGGGGGTCGCCTGCGGCGGCAGGATGTCGGACAGCAGAGCGACCATCGCCCCGTCGGTGTCGAGCATATTGGGGTACGGCACCTCGAAGTTCGAGATGAACGCCTCAGCGGCACCGGCCTGGTCGCGGACATTGGCGCCGATGAACACGGCGTCCTCGCTGAACTCCTCGGAGACGGAGATGAGGTCCGGAGCCTCCTTGCGGCACGGCGGGCAGGCGGCGTACCACAGGTTGATGACGACGAGCGTGGGGCGCAGCTCGGCCAGGGACAGGGTCTCACCGTCGAGGGTCTCGAAGTCGAGTTCGAGCGGTGCGCCGCGGTCGGCCGGGGCCACCTGGGTGATGACGCCGGAGCCGGAGACATAGCCCTGGTCGCTGCCGGCCTGCTGGGCGAGCTCATCGTTCTCCCGGGAGCAGCCGGCCAGCGCGAGCGCCCCGGCCGAGGCGGCCAGGCTCAGCAGGCCCCGCCGGGTCAGGCCGCGGGTCTCGATCTCATCGCTCATGCTCCGGGCACCGCCTTCTGCGCCTGCAGATCAGCGCACACATCGGTGTAGGCGATGTCGGTGAGCGCACCGCCGGCGTAGGTGAAGGTGGTGACGGAGGCGAGCGCGCATTCGCGGTCGCGCGGGTCGTGCCACAGGCGGTGGCCCTCGGCCGCCCGGCGGGTCACCCAGATCGGCAGCTGATGGGAGACGATGACACCGTCGACCGCCTCGCCGGCTTCCTCGGCAGCCTCGCCGGCGAGCGGTTCGAGCCGGCGGCGCAGGCTCGCGATCGCGGCCCGCATCCGCACGACCTGTGCCGTGTACGGCTCACCCCAGGAGGGGCGCAGCGGATTGTACAGGCGCACGAGGTTGCGCGGCTGGGTGAGGTAGTCGCGGTTGAGGACCGCGCCTTCGAAGCGGTTGGCGGCTTCGATCACGCGCTCATCGGTCTGCGGGGTCATCTCCAGGGCCGCGGCCAGCGGGGCGATCGTCTCCTGCGCCCGCTGCAGCGGTGAGGCGACGAGCGCAGCGACGCGGTAGTCGCCGCTGGTGAAGTGCTCGGCCAGCCGGGCGGCCATCTCATGGCCGCGCTCCGAAAGCCCGTAGCCGGGCAGCCGGCCGTAGAGCAGGCCCTCCGGATTGTGGACCTCACCGTGCCGGGTGAGGTGGATGCGCAGCTGGGTCACGCCTCGCCTCCCTCGTGCGCGGCGCGCTGCTGGTGGGCAGCCGCAGCCGAGGCGGCGGCCGGCAGCGCGGCGATGATCCGCTCGAGCACCTCGTCGGTGTGGGCGAGCGACAGGAACCAGGCTTCGAAGGCGCTCGGCGGCAGGTGGACGCCGGATTCGAGCATGCTCGTGAAGAAGGCGCCGTAGGCGCCGGAGTCCTGCGCCCGCGCATCATCGTAGCTGCGCACCTCGTGCTCGGTGAAGAACACCGAGAACATCGAGTTCGCGCTCTGGATCCGGTGCGGGACACCGGCGGCGCTGAGCGCTTCGCCGATCGCCGGGCGGAGGATGTCGGCGGCGCGTTCGAGGTGGGAGTAGACGTCGAGTTCGGTCGTGAGCTTCAGCGTGGTGACACCGGCGGCGGTGGCGACCGGGTTACCGGACAGGGTGCCGGCCTGGTAGACAGGTCCGGCCGGAGCGAGGTGCTGCATGATCTCCGCACGCCCGCCGAAGGCCGCAGCCGGGAAGCCGCCGCCCATCACCTTGCCGAAGGTGAACAGGTCGGCCGGGCCCTCCGGGTAGCCGGCGGTGGCCGATTCGTAGCCGTACCAGCCGGCGGCCGAGACGCGGAAGCCGGTCATGACCTCATCGGAGATCATGAGCGCCCCGTGCTGGCGGGTCAGCGACCGGATCGTCTGGGTGAAGCCGTCACGCGGCGGCACCACACCCATGTTGCCGGGGCTGGCTTCGGTGATGACGCAGGCGATGTCGGCGCCGTGTTCGGCGAAGGCGGCAGCCAGGGCGTCTGGGTCGTTGTAGGGCAGCACGATCGTGTCGGCGGCACTCGCACCGGTGACGCCGGGGGTGTCGGGCAGGGAGAAGGTCGCCAGTCCGGAGCCGGCGGCGGCGAGCAGCGCGTCGACGTGCCCGTGGTAGCAGCCGGCGAACTTCACGACCTTCGCCCGGCCGGTGTAACCGCGGGCCAGGCGGATCGCCGACATCGTCGCCTCGGTGCCGGAGGACACGAGGCGGGCCTCGTCGACCGGTTCGACGCGCGCGACGATCTCCTCAGCCAGTGCCACCTCGTTGGCCGAGGGGGTGCCGAAGGAGAAGCCCTTCTGCGCGGCCTCGGTGACGGCGGCGAGCACCTGAGGGTGGGCGTGGCCGAGGATCATCGGCCCCCAGGAGCCGATGAGGTCGATGTAGTCGTTGCCGTCGACATCGCGCAGCGTCGCACCCTGTGCCGAGTCGATGAAGCGCGGGGTGCCGCCGACAGCTCCGAAGGCCCTGACCGGGGAGTTGACGCCGCCGGGGGTGACGGCCAGCGCCCGGTCGAAGAGCTGCTGGGAGGCTGTCAGGTTCTGCGTGGTCATGGAGCTCCTTTTCGGCAGTTCGTCACAGTCAGGTTCCCGGCCGCTGGCCAGGGCGCACGCGGCACTTACGGTACGTCACGCATATGGGAATTCACTTTGAGGAAGATCGAGCGCATCGTCTTGATCTCGCTGTCATCGAGCAGGTCGATGAGGTGCTGGCGCACGCCTTCGACGTGCAGCGGGGCCGAGCGCTTGAGCAGCGTCCAGCCGTCGTCGGTGAGGGAGCAGTTGATGCCGCGGCCGTCCTCGGCGATCGCGGTGCGCCCGACGAGTCCGCGCTTTTCCATCCGGGACACGATGTGGGTCAGCCGGGACCGGCTCATGCCCATGTCGTCGGCGAGCAGCGCCATGCGCATGCAGCGGCCCGCCTGTTCGGAGAGGTGGACGAGGACTTCGTATTCGGGCAGCCCGATGCCGTGGGTCTGGCGCAGCTCCTTGTCGAGCTGGCTCATGAGCAGCTGGTGGGCGATGAGGAAGCTGCGCCAGGCGACCTGCTGGTCCTCGCTGAGCCAGCGCGGCTCAGCCGGCGCCTCGGTCACCGGTGAGATGTGCGGCACCCGCTCGCTGTCGCGCAGCCGGTCGCGTTCCATCATCATCGCCTGCCCGCCCTGCCGGCGGCCGCGGCGTTGAGGTGCTCGGCGACCTCGGTCGCCCAGTAGGTGAGCACCGCATCGGCGCCGGCGCGCACGAAGCAGGTGAGGCTTTCGAGGATCGCCGGCATCCGGTCGATGGCCCCTGCGCGGGCAGCGAATTCGACCATCGCGTATTCGCCGGAGATCTGGTAGGCCCACACCGGCACCGGGGAGGCCTCGGCGACCTGGGCGAGGACGTCGAGATAGGGCAGGCCGGGCTTGACCATGACGATGTCGGCGCCTTCGGCCAAGTCGAGTTCGAGTTCGCGCATCGCCTCGCGGCCGTTGGCCGGGTCCTGCTGGTAGGTGCGGCGGTCGCCCTCGAGCTGGGATTCCACGGCTTCGCGGAAGGGCCCGTAGAAGGCCGAGGAGTATTTGGCGGTGTAGCCGAGCACCACGACATCGGTGAATCCGGCGGCGTCGAGGGTGGCGCGCACGGCCGCGACCTGGCCGTCCATCATGCCCGAGAGTCCGAGCACATGCGCCCCTGCCCGGGCCTGCGCGAGCGCCATCTGGGCGTAGCGGGCGAGGGTGGCGTCATTGTCGACGCTGCCGTCGGCGGCGAGCACACCGCAGTGGCCGTGGGAGGTGAACTCATCGAGGCACAGATCGGCCATGATGACGGTCTCGGTGCCGACCGCCTCGGCGAGGGCGGCGATCGCCCGGTTGAGGATCCCATCCGGGGCCCAGGCCTGGCTGCCCTCGGGATCGCGTTCGGCGGGGATGCCGAAGAGCATGAGCCCGCCGACGCCGGCCGCCACCGCCTCGCGGGCGGCTGCGACGAGGGAGTCGAGGGTGTGCTGCACGACGCCGGGCATGCCCTGCAGCTCAGCCGGGGCGTCCAGGGTCTCCTTGACGAACATCGGCAGGATGAGCTGAGCGGGATCGAGGCGGTGTTCGGCGACGAGGCGGCGCAGGGCCGGGGTGCTGCGCAGGCGGCGCGGGCGGATCATGCCCGGCGCCGTGGCAGCCGCGGGCGCATGCTGATTCTCTGAGTTCATGGGCATCGGCGTCATGGGCATCCTCACTTCCTGCGGCGAGCGCTGCGGCGGCGGATCTGCGAGGGACGCAGCGGGGTGGTGCCTGCATTGAGCATCTCATCCCGGCGCTCCCGAGCGAACTCGACGAGCGCGGAGACGAGCGAGCCGAGGCTGGCCTCCGGGGCCTGGACGTCGACACGCAGGCCGTGGTCTGCAGCAGTCTGCGCGGTGGCCGGGCCGATACAGGCGACGACGGTGGTGTGGAAGGGCTTGCCGGCGATGCCGACGAGATTGCGCACCGTCGACGAGGAGGTGAAGAGCACCGCATCGAAGTCGCCGCGCTTGATCGCCTCGCGCACAGGCGCCGGCGGCGGCGAGGCGCGCACAGTCCGGTAGGCGGTGACATCGTCGACGTCCCAGCCCTCTTCGCGCAGCCCGGTGACGAGCACCTCACCGGCGATATCGGCGCGCGGCAGGAGCACCCGGTTCATCGCGTCGTGGCTGTCGTCGAACGGCGGCCAGTCGTCGAGCATCCCGCGGGCGGACTGCTCACCGGAGGGCACGAGGTCCGGGATGACGCCCCATTCCTGCAGGCAGGCGGCGGTCTGATCGCCGACCGCGGCGACCCGCACCCCGGCCAGGCAGCGGGCGTCGAGGCCGAGGTCTTCGAGCCAGGTGCGCACGACGGCGACCGCATTGACGGAGGTGAAGCCGACCCACTGGTAGTCGCCGTCGACGAGCGCGCGGATCGCCTTCTCCATCTGGTTGGGGGTGCGCGGTGGCTGGATCGCGATCGTCGGCACGATCGTGCCCTCGGCCCCGTATTCGGCCAGCAGCTCCTGGGTGGCGGCGGCCTGTTCGCGGGTGCGCGGGATGAGCACCTTCCAGCCGAACAGCGGCTTCGTCTCGAACCAGGACAGCTCCTTGCGCATCTCGATGCCCTGGCCCATGAGCATGATGACCCGCTGGTTGCGGCCGGCGCGCGCGAGGTGGGCATCGGCCTCGGCCAGCGTCGTCTCGACGGAGACCTGCTGCAGGGTCGAGACCTCGATCGTCATGAGGATCGGGGTCTCCGGCTCCCAGTCGTCGCCGAGCAGCCCGGCCACGGCAGCGGAGACGTCATCGACGCTGCCGGTGATGACATGGCCGGTGTTGCGGTGGCGGGCGACATCGACATAGGTCTGCGCGCTCGCTTCGATGAAGCGCACCGAGCGCACCCGGTTCGTCGTGATCGGGGTGCCGGTGTAGGCCGAGGTCGAGGAGGTGAGTCCGACCCCGGGCACGATCTCGAAGTCGACGCCGTTGCGCTTGCAGCCGGCGGCCTCATCGGTGGTGGTGGAGAACAGCACGCCGTCATGCGGGACGATCCGCACGACGCGGGTGTGTTCGCGGGCGAGCTGGGCGAGCTTGCGGCCGCGGGTGGTGGCGGCGACGCCGAGTTCGGCGGCGTCGATGCGGGTGGCGCTCTCCGGCACGTAGACGTCGACGATGGCATCGTGCTCGCCGGCGTCGTAGACGACGAGGGTGGCGCGTTCGAGCAGCTCAGCGCCCCGGTACGTCATGAGGCCCGGATCGCCGGGTCCGGCGCCGAGGAAGTGGACGATCGGGCGGGCGGCGGCCTGCGCCTCGGGACAGGAATCCCGGCTCATCGGCTCACCTCGCTCACGGACTGCCGGTCTGCTGCCGCAGTGTGCTCACTGCGCGGGTCGATGTGCTCGCGCGGCGCATTGGCGCCGGTGACGGTGTCGGGGACGACGCCGAGGATGTCGAGCAGTTCCTCGGCGATCCGGCTGCCGAGCTCCTTGGCGATGACCGGGCGCTGCTCCGGCGCCGAGGCGGCGGCCAGGTCCGCCGTGCGGGTCGCCCGCTGCAGGCGGCCGGAGTCATCGGCCATGACGCCGGTGAGGGTGAGGGCATTGCCGCTGATCGTCGCGAGGGCGCCGATCGGCGCGGAGCAGCCGGCCTCGGCATGGGCGAGGATCGCGCGCTCGGCTTCGCAGGTCAGACCGGTGTCCGAGTCGTGGATACCGCAGAGTGCCGCCCGCAGCTCATCGTCGAACTCGCCGACATCGGCATTCGCGGACCGGCATTCGACGGCGAGCGCTCCCTGACCGGGGGCCGGGAGCATGATCGCGGCGTCGAGCACATCGGTGACTTCGGCCAGCCGGCCGATCCGGCGCACACCGGCGGCGGCGAGGACGACGCCGTCGAGGCGGCCCTCGGTGACGTGCTTGATGCGGGTGTCGACATTGCCGCGCACGCCGCGGACCTCGATATCGGGGCGGGCGGCGCGCAGCTGGGCGGCGCGCCGCGGCGATCCGGTGCCGAGCACGGAGCCGGCGGGCAGCTCGGCGAGCGTCATGCCGTCGCGGGCGATGAGCACATCGGAGGGGTCGACGCGCGGGGGCACGGCGACGAGGTCGATGCCGGCGGCCGGGGCGGTCGGCAGGTCCTTGAGCGAGTGGACGGCGATGTCGATCTTCCCGGTCAGCAGCGCAGTGCGCACCGCGGAGACGAAGACCCCGGAGCCGCCCATCGAGGCGAGCGGGCTCATATTCACATCGCCTTCGGTGACGACCTCGACGATCTCGACCCGCCAGCCGGTCTGGGCGGCGATCTGCTGGGCGACGGCCGTCGACTGGGAGCGGGCGAGCCGGGAGCGGCGGGTGCCGAGTCTGACGGTGCGGCCGGTGAAGTGGGCCGGTTCGACGACGTCGAGAGTGTGGTCGGCGACCGGGCGCAGGCCATCGGCTTCGACATGGTGGTCGCCGCGCGCGGTGACCGGCGCGACCCCGGGGGCGGTGACGGAGACCTTCGAGCGGTCGATGCGCTGGGGCTCGGTGCGGCGGCCGGAGGTCGCACTCAGGTCGAACAGCTGAGTCAGGGCGGCGGCGTAGTCGACGTCGGAGTCCTGCACCGACAGCTGCTTGACCCGCACCGTCGGGGTGTGGACGAGCTTGTCGGCGGTGCGTTTGAGCGCGGTGCGGATCTCGTCGAGGACCTCAGCGTCGACCTTCGCGCCGATCTTGCGGCTCAGCCGCTCGAACTCGCCGGCCACAGTGGTCTCGGCATGCGAGCGCAGCGCGGTGACGGTCGGTGCGACCGAGCGGGCCTTGTGCTCGGCGCGGTAGGCGGCGAGCTCGTCGCGGATGATGCTGCGGACTTCCGCGACGATCTCGACGACACCGGACGGGCTGCGCAGATCGGATTCGGCGAACATCTCTGAGAGCTCTGCGAGGCCGATGAGCCGGATGTGGGGCAGTTCCCGCACGCTCGGGTCGATGTCATGCGGGAGTGCCAGGTCGACGAGGAACTTGTTGGGCTGCTGGTCGAAGTCGGCCTGCATGCCGGTGATGATGTCCTCGCGGGTGAGCACGGTGCCGCGCGACCCGGTGACGGAGACGATGAGATCGGCATCAGCGATCTCGGTGATGAGCTTCTCCGAGGTCAGCTCGACGGCACGGCCGCCGACCGGGGCGACGAGCCGTTCGGCCTTCTCCACCGTCCGGTTCATCACGGTGATGCGGGCGACGCCTGCCCGGTGCAGGGTCGCGACGGTGAGCCCGGACATCGCCCCGGCGCCGACGACGAGAGCGCGGGCCCGCTCCAGGCTGCCGATGTGCGCTTCGGCGGAGGTGAGCGCCTTGTCGAGCAGGGACTGGGAGACGGAGTCGAGTTCGGTTTCGGCATGCGCCCGCTTGCCGACCCGCAGCGCCTGCTGCAGCACGATGCCGAGTTCCTTCGTCAGCTGACCGGCCTGCTGCGCCTCGACATAGGCGCTGCGCAGCTGGCCGAGGATCTGAGCCTCGCCGACGGCCATCGAGTCGAGTCCGCAGGCGAGCGTCAGCAGGTGCTCGACGGCCTTCTCGTCGTAGTAGACGTAGACGTGCTCGGACAGCTCGGTCCAGTCGAGGCCGGTGGCGTCGACGAGCGCGGAGCCGATATCGGCCAGGCCGCCGTGGAAGGCCGAGGCGTCGGCGATGACCTCGAGCCGGTTGCAGGTCGAGAGCACGCAGGCGCCGTCGACGTAGTCACCGGCGCGCACCCCGGAGGCCAATGCCTCGACTCCGTGTGAGTCGAGGGCGATGGCATCGAGGACGGACATCGGTGCGGACCGATGTGAGATCCCGAGCACGAGGATGGTCACAGTGCATGCTCCCTAGGACGTGTGTTGCGGAGGTCGGTCGAGTCGATTCCGGCCGGTTGGGCCGGCGCGGTGTAGTGCGCGAGCACCCGCAGCTCGGAGGCGAGGTCGACATGGCGCACGTGCACGCCCTCGGGCACGGTGACCATGGTGGGGGCGAAGTTCAGCAGGCCGGTGATGCCGGCGGCGACGGCCGCCTCGGCGACGGTCTGGGCGGCCGGGGCGGGTACGGCGATGATGAGCATCTCGATGCCGTCCTCGGCCGCGGCAGCGGGCAGCTGCTCGATCGGCAGCACAGGTGCGCCGCCCACGGTGGTGCCCACCACCTCGGGCGCGGTGTCGAACACGGCGGTCAGCTCGAATCCGCTGAAGCGCACGGCGGCGTAGTCGGCGATCGCCGAGCCGAGGCGGCCGGCACCGGCGATGGCGATGCGGCGGGTGCGGTCGAGGCCGAGGAAGCGGCGCACCGCGGTACCGAGTGCGACGGTGTCGTAGCCGACGCCGCGGCGGCCGGCGAAGTCGAGGTGGGACAGGTCGCGGCGCAGGATCGCCGAGCCGACGGAGCAGCGGCCGGCGAGCTCCTCGCTGGAGACGGTCTGCTGACCGGCGGCGGCGAGTTCGTCAAGGGCCTGCAGGTAGCCGGGCATGCGGGCGACGACCGGGGCAGGCACGGAGGTCAGTCCGGTGCCGCCGGATTGCGAAGCGGTGCTCACCAACGACCTCACCCCCTGTCTGTGTCACGATGCCGTATGGTGTGTGGCCCGCCGGGCGGCCTCAGCCGCGGGCGAGCAGTGTCTCGACGGTGCGCCTCAGCCGGGTCCCGTCGATGCGGTGCTTGGCGTGCCTGCGGCCGTTGAGCAGCACGACGGGGATGTCCCATTCGTGCTGGGCGAGAAGGTCGGCGTCGGTTTCGATGTCGACGGCGGTGACCGTGACGTCGCCTGCGGCGATGTGCTCGCCGAGGGTGTCCTCGATGACGTCCATGGCGGTGACGCACAGCCCGCATCCGGGGCGGGTGAGGAACGTCAGCTCGACGCTCATCCGGTCATCCTCCTCGCTGTCGGCCTGCGTGCCGGGGCCATATCAGCACGAAACCCCGCCGCTCGAAACGACGGGGACGCACGCAGCCGCTTACTTCTTGTTGCGGCGCTGGTGGCGGGTCTTGCGCAGAAGCTTCCGGTGCTTCTTCTTCGACATCCGCTTGCGGCGCTTCTTGATGACTGAGCCCATAGATAAATCCTCACGGGTAGGAGATCGGGGCGAACACTGTTCGTTCGCCTGTCAGACGTAACCGCTTAATTCTATCGTTGCCTCGAGCTATTCCAAAACTGCTCACTCGAGTCAAGGAGGCCGCCTGCGCGGCGGGTCGGATGTCAGTCGAAATGGGCGTCGAGACCGTAGAAGGGGAAGATGTTCTTCCGCGTCGACATGACGGTGCGGTCGAGGTCGGATTCGGGGTCGTAGCCGTTGGCCCAGGGGTCGAAGGTGCCGTCGTGGCCGTCGGTCATCATGTACGGGGCGGTGATCCGGGTGACGTCCTCGACATAGGTGCGCCAGCGTTCGGGCAGCTCGCGCGTGGGGTCGATATCGGCTCCGGCGGCGATCGCCACGAGGTTCGTCCACGCCCGCGGCACCACCTCGACGAGCGCGTAGCCGCCTCCGCCGGTGGCCAGCCAGCGGCCCTCGGTGTAGTCGTCGGCGAGATCGCGCACCCACTGGGTGGCCACCCGCATCGCATCGACGCTGAGCCGCAGGTGGGTGAGCGGATCGGCGGAGTGGCCGTCGCAGCCGTGCTGACTGACGATGACCTGCGGGGAGAACTCCCGGATGACCGCCGGCACGACGGCGTCGAGGGCGCGCAGCCAGTCGTGGTCGTCGGTGCGCGGGGGCAGGGCGATGTTGACCGCCGAGGCGGCGGCGTCGAGTCCGCCGACGTCGTTGGCGAAGCCGGTGCCCGGGAACAGGAAGCGGCCGTTCTCATGCACGGAGATCGTCAGCACCCGCGGGTCGTCCCAGTAGAAGCGCTCCGTGCCGTCGCCGTGGTGGGCGTCGAGGTCGATGTAGCAGATGCGCTCATAGCCGCTGTCGAGGAAGTGCTGGATGGCCGCGGCCAGGTCGTTGTAGACGCAGAACCCGGCGGCCCGGCCGGGCATCGCATGGTGCATGCCGCCGCAGAAGTTGACGGCGCGCTCATAACGTCCCGAGGTGATGGCCCGGGCCGCTTCGAGGCTGCCCTGGAAGATCCGGCCGGAGGCTTCGTGGATCCGGTCGAAGCGCGGCACGTCCTCGGTGCCGACGCCGAAGGCCGCGGCGTCCTCGGCCGGGATGTCCGTGGTCGTCTCGGCGCGCTTGACCGCGTCGATGAACTCCTGTGTGTGCAGTGCGGCCAGCGCCTCCTCGTCGATGCCGCCGACGCCAGAGATGTGGATCCGGGGGTGGTCGAAGAGGCCGAACTCGGTGGCGAGTCTGGCGGTCAGATCCAGGCGCAGCGGATTCATCGGATGGGTCGGTCCGAAGTTGTACTGCGTGAAGGATTCGTCCCAGATGACGAAGACCTCGGTCTCTCGCTTGGCCATGGCCACAACTCTAACCGCTCACTGTGAGCTGGGAAACACGCAGGGCGGGCTACACTGTCGAGGTGACATCACAGCCGCGGAGTTTCACCGACCGGGTTCTGCACCCGGGCCGGCGCCTGCGTGATGTCCTCGACGATGTCGCCGAGGCATCCCCCGCCCGGCTGGCGATGGCCTCCTTCATCGTCGCGACCGCGGTCTTCACCGTGCTGCTGTCCCTGCCGATCGCGCATCAGAACCCCGGCGAGCACTCCTTCGCCAACAGCCTCTTCGTCGCGGTCTCGACGATCTGCGTCACCGGCCTGTCGCCGGTCGTGACCGAGGAGTACTGGACAACCTTCGGCCACTGGGTGATGGTCGCCTCGATGCAGGTGGGCGGTCTCGGCATCCTCACCCTGGCCTCGCTGCTGGGCATGGCGGTGTCGAAGCGGCTGGGCGTGCGCCAGCGGCTCATCGCCGCGCAGGCGACGAACACCTTCCAGGTCGGGCAGGTCGGCACGCTCATGCGGGCGGTCATCATCACGAGCCTCTCCGTCGAGGCCGTCATCATGGCGCTGCTGCTGCCGCGCTTCCTGCAGCGTGGCGACAGCTTCGGCGATGCGCTGTGGCACAGCATCTTCTACGCCGTCAGCTCCTTCAACAACGCCGGGTTCACCCTCCACTCCGGCGGTGCCGTGTTCTTCTCGGAGGATCCGTGGATCCTCATGGTCGTCATGATCTCGATGCTCATCGGCTCGCTCGGCTTCCCGGTCGTGCTCATGGTCGCGGTGACGTGGAACCGCCCGCGCGGCTGGGATCTGCATACGAAGCTGACCCTGGCGACGACGGGCATCCTCTTCGTGCTGTCCTTTGCGCTGCTGTACCTCTTCGAGTCGAGCAATGAGCGCACGATCGGCGGGATGAGCTTCGGCCACGGGATCACGAACACTCTGTTCATGGCCGCGATGCCGCGCTCCGGCGGGATGGCCTCGGTCGATGTCTCCGATATGCACGGCACCAGCCATCTGCTCATCGACGTGCTCATGTTCATCGGCGGCGGCTCGTCCTCGACGGCCGGCGGCATCAAGGTCACGACGATCGCGGTGCTCGTGCTCGCTGCGCTGGCCGAGGCGCGCGGACTCAAGGACGTCACCGTGTTCCACCGGCGCATCGACCCGGCGACCGTGCGGGTGGCGATCTCGATCACGCTGGCCGGCACCGGGCTCGTGCTCGCCGGCACGCTCGCGCTGCTGCACATCACCCGGATGCCGCTCGATGCGGTGCTCTTCGACGCCATCTCCGCCTTCGCCACCTGCGGAATGTCCTCCGGGGTGACCGAGCAGTCCCCCGCTGCCGGACTCTATGTGCTCAGTGCGCTCATGTTCCTCGGCCGGCTCGGTACGATTACCTTGGCTGCCTCGCTGTCGACCAGCCACCAGCAACGCTTGTTCCGCTATCCGGAGGAGAGGCCGATCATTGGCTAAGCAGTCGGGAAAGCCCGCCCACGATGCGATCCTCGTCATCGGCCTCGGCCGGTTCGGCGCCTCAACGGCGGAGAACCTCACGAAGCTCGGCCGCGAGGTGATGGCCGTCGAACGCAATCCGGATATGGTCCAGGAGTGGTCCGGCCGGCTCACCCATGTCGTCGAAGCCGATGCCACCAACATCGAGGCGCTGCGCCAGCTCGGCGTGCAGGACTTCTCCACCGCGGTCGTCGGCATCGGCACCTCGATCGAGGCGAGCGTGCTGACGACGGCGAATCTCGTCGATCTCGGCATCGACCAGGTGTGGGCGAAGGCGATCTCGAACTCGCACGGCAAGATCCTGCGCCGCATCGGCGCCGAGCATGTGCTGTTCCCCGAATCGGAGGCCGGCGCGCGCGTCGCCCATCTCGTGTCCTCGCAGATGCTCGACTACATCGAGTTCGACGACGGCCACTTCGCGGTCGTGAAGATGCGCCCGCCCAAGGAGGTGCAGGGCTTCACGCTGGCCGAATCCGGCATCCGCGACACCTACGGCGTCACCGTCGTCGGCATCAAGAGCCCCGGCCGCGACTTCACCTACGCCGAACCGTCCTCACGCGTCGGCAGCCAGGATGTGCTCATCGTCGCCGGGCACGTCGAGCTGCTCGGCCGCTTCGCCGGCCGGCCCTGACAGCTCAGTACTCCTCGGCCATCGCGATCGCCCGCTGTCCGGCGGCCTGCGCGGCGCGTTCGACGAGCGCGGCGAAGCCGGCGTCCTGGAAGGTCGTGATCGCGGCATGCGTTGTGCCGCCCTTGCTCGTGACCGCCTGGCGCAGCGCCGCGGGATCGGGGTCGGCGGCGAGCAGCCGGCCGGCGCCCTCCGCGGTCTTCACGACCATCGCAGCGGCAGTCTCGGCGTCGAGGCCCATGGCGGTGCCAGCACGCACCATCTCCTCGGCAAGCAGGAAGAAGTAGGCGACTCCGGAGCCGGAGATCCCCGTCATCGCGGGGATGAGCTCTTCGTCGAGCTCGAACACCTGCCCGGCCCCGGCGAGCAGCGCGGTGAGCGGCGCGACCTGCGCGGCGGCGACCGCCTCGGCTGGGGAGACCGAGATGACCCCGCAGCCGATCCGGCTCGGCGTGTTCGGCATGATCCGCACCACCGCCTCGTGCCCGGCGGAGGCGGCCAGCTGCTCCAGGGTGATCCCGGCGGCCATCGACACGAGCACGGCTTCGGCACCCAGCTCGGCCCCCACCTCGGCGGCGGTGTCCTTGATCGCCCAGGGCTTGACGCCCAGGAAGACGTAATCCGCGCCCGAGGCGGCACGCCGGTTGGCAGCCGAATCCTCGGCGACGGCGATGGTCCGGATGCCGTGCTCGGCGGCGAGTGCCCGGGCGGATGCGGCCGAGTGGGTGGTGGCGATGATGTCGGCGGGATCGCAGCCGCCGGCGATGACGCCGGCGAGCAGGGCTGAGCCCATCGATCCGGTGCCGATGAAGGCGAGTCTCATGGTCGTATCCTCCTAGTCCGATCCGTGCGCGCCGGTGCGGGCTCAGTCGTGCATGCCCAGATGGCGTTTGGCGAATTCGAGCGATTCGATGAGCATCTCCTCGCGCTTGCGGGAGCTGGTGGTGAAGCGGGTGTTGACCTCGACGACGACATCGCCGGACCAGTTCTCCTTGGCCAGGTACTGCAGCACCTCGGCGACGGGCATATGGCCGCGACCGGGCACGAGGTGTTCGTCCTTGAGTGATCCGGCTCCGTCGGTCAGGTGGATGTGGTGCAGCCGGCCGAACAGCTCCTGGACCGCTTCGAGTGCGTTCATCCCGGCGGTCGCGGCGTGTGAGAAGTCGAAGGTGACGGCGTCGTAGTCGTAGCCGATCGGGTTCCAGTCCGGCAGGTAGACCTGGACTTCCCGGATGCCGGCCCGCCACGGATACATGTTCTCCACCGCCAGGGTGATGCCGGTCTCCTCGCTGATCTCACGCACCCCGGTGACGAAGTTGCGGGCGTAGTCGCCCTGCCAGCGGAACGGCGGGTGGAGGACGACCGTCCGGGCCCCCACCTCGGCGGCGATCCGGCAGGTGATGCGCAGCTTCTCCCAGTGGTCGCTCGTCATCACCCGCGGCATGAACAGCAGGGTCGGGGCGTGCAGGGACAGCACGGGCAGGCCGGTGCGCTGCACTTCGGAGCGGATGAAGTCGACGTCCTGAGTCTCGGCGCTGTTGGTGATCATGATCTCGACGCCCTCGTAGCCGAGGCGGGCGGCGGTGTCGAAGCAGGTGGTGACCGTCATCGGATAGACCGAGGAGGTCGAGAGCCCCAGCCGGATCTGGTTGTCGGAGACGTGCCGGACACCGTGTTCGTAGACCGGGACGCGCTCGAAGTACTCGCGGTGCCGGCGGGAGTTCGCGCGCGCGGAGTTCGGCGTCGTCAGCGCCTTGCGGAACGTCCGTCGGGGTCGCGATGCTCTCGGTGTCACACCGAACAGTCTAGTACGCGGGCTCCCAGCCGGCAGGCCTACAGGTCGAGGGCGAGCGGGCGGCCGCGCGGGATGGACACGGACTCCGAGGAGTCGAGCAGGTCGAGCTTGCGCATGATGATGCCCTCGCGCAGCGCCCACGGGCTGATTTTCATCGATTCGATGCCGAAGATCGTGAAGGCGACATCCGCGACGATCGCGCCGGCGAGCACCTGCCCGGAGCGGGCCGCGGAGACGCCGGGCAGCTCGGCGCGCTGCGCGGGAGTGCGCGAGAGCAGGGTGTCGATGATGCCGGGCATGTCCTTGCGCTGCAGCTTGCGCGGCACGTAGATGCCGTCACCGCTCGGCGCAGCCCCGGCGATGCGCGCCAGCGACCGGAAGGTCTTCGACGAGCCGACGATCTTCTCCGGCTTGCCGACGCGGTTGACGTCTCCGGCGATCCGGCCGATCTCCTTGCGGGCCAGGTGGCGCAGGGCGGCGATGTCGTCCTCGCTGGGCTGGTCGGCGGAGAGGAACCGGCTGTGCATGCGCCCGGCGCCCAGCGGCAGGGACAGGGCGATGTCGGGGTACTCGTCCCGGCCGGCGGCGATCTCCAGGGAGCCGCCGCCGATGTCGAGGAGCAGGATATTGCCGGCCGACCAGCCGAACCAGCGGCGGGCGGCGAGGAAGGTGATGCGGGCCTCCTCCTCCCCGCTCATGACGTTGAGGGTGAGCCCGGATTCCCGGTGGATGCGCTCGATCGTCTCGTCGCCGTTGGGGGCGCTGCGGATCGCCGAGGTGGCGAAGGCGAGGATCTGCTCGGAGCCCTGCTCTTCGGCGATCGTGATCGACTCCCTGCAGAAGTCGACGAGGCGCTGCTGGCCGTAGGAGGTGATCGATCCGTCGTCCTTGAGGTGCTCGGCTAAGCGCAGGACCTCTTTGTGGGAGGTCGCCGGCAGCGGCGGGGCGCCGACGTGTGCATCCACGACGAGGAGGTGGATGCTGTTGGATCCGATATCGAGAACTGCAAGACGCACGGATTCATCCTACCGTCACATGGTCCTCCGCTCATCCGGTGCCCGTCGCACAAGGCGGCCTGCCCATCTGCGCAGGCACCCACCGCCTCGGGGCCGGCCTCAGCCGCGAAGCCGCTGGATCCACGCGGCCAGCTGGGGGCAGGCGTGGAGGCAGCTGCGCAGGCCAGCCTGCTCGATAATGTCGATGCCGTCGCGGACTTTCGAATACTCCGCGATGATTCCCTCCACCCGTGCGGCGGGCGAGGAATGAGGGTGACTGTCGATGAGTTCGGCGTTGCCATCGTGCTCTGCCAGCAGCTTCTGGAACTCGTGCGCAGCACGGGCCTGACCGAAGACCGATGGGAGGTGGGCACCGGCAGCGATGACGAGAGCCTCGAACTCATGCACCATGGCGAACGGGATGAAGCGCGCATCATCGACCTCGCGTGTCATCACCTCGCACAGCTGCGCTGCTGCAGCGTGCCCGCCGCTGGTGGCCAATGGCTCAGCCAACCGGATGTCAGCGGGGAAGCCGTAGAGGTCGATGAGCGTCGTCACTGCCGACCACTGCGGTTGGGAGCAGAGATTCCGGAGATGGCTGCGGTAGTGCTTCCAGGCCGCCCCGCCTCGCTTCGCCTTCTGCCCAGAAACTCGCTTCGTGTGGCCCACGATCGGTCTGAGCCACACATCGTCACCCACGAAGCCCTGCAGAATCTCCTCGACGAACCGCTCCTCAGTTCTGCCTTCGACCATGATCGCCACCAAGCGCATGAGAACAGACGCCTCGTCACCAGCTCCGCCGCGGAGCATCGGATGGGCGTGGCCTGCCGCCCAGGAGATTCATCTCCCAGAGCTCGCCGAGCGAGTAGTCGTCCAGCCACTGCGCAAGCCGTTCCCTATCCGGCCGGTCGACGACGGTGGCGCCCTTCACTCGCTCGACCACGGCCACCTCGTCAAGCTCGAACCGCGACAGGAGGCCCACCGACTGCGTCGCCGCGAGAATCCGGCAGTCCCGGGAGGCCGAACGCATCAGCTCGGTCAGATGCTCCACAGCGACCGGGTGCAAGCCGAGCTCAGGCTCATCGAGCACGATCGTCGCCGGTGGATGCGGCTGTAGGAACAGAGTTGCCAGGCAGATGAAGCGCAGCGTTCCTGAGCTCAGCGCAGAACCGGAGAACGTTCCGTCGATCTGCCGCTCCTGCCACTGCAGCAGCACGGTGTCACCGTGCTGGTCGAAGGCAAAATCGTCGAAGAACGGAGCAACGGTCCGCACCGACCGCACGATCCTCCCGTACCGCTCGGGGTCACGCTCCTTCAACGCGTACAGGACGGCAGCGAGATTTCGCCCGTCGCTGTGAAGCGAAGCGCTGTCTGCAATATCTGTGCGTCGAAGCGGGGGCGCGTCGCTGCTGGTGTCGTCGAAATGGAAGACACGGCAGCCGGTCAGAACGTCGAGCAAGTAACCGTGGGCCCGATGCTCATCGCGGCGTGCGGCGAGACTGCTCTCGCGCGATTCGCCCAGCGGCACATCGTACGGAGTCTCGAACCGAGCTTTGTGAGTGTACGTCCATTCGCTGAGCATGGCAGTGTCGTCAGGCCCAGGCCGCAGACGCATCCGGTATCCGTTCCGGACCCTGCTGGCATCCTCAGGTGGACCCGACCACTGGCCCCATGCTTCGAGGGAGATCTCTTCTGCCGCCAGCGCACCGTAGCCGCGATGAACCATGCCGCTGAATCCGCCGGACCGGAGCACGTATCCTCGGAGCTTCTGATCGATCGTCGATCCCAGCAGCTCGAACGCGTCGACGATATTGCTCTTCCCCGAGCCGTTCGCGCCGATGAGCAGGGTTACCGGGCTCGACAGAGGAAGGGTGAGATCGCCGATCGACCTGAACCCCTGAATGCGAACCGAACTCAGTGCAGCCGTCATCACAGACTCCAGACGACTGTCGTAGTTCCCTGACCACGGAGAAGACTCATGATCCGAGTCTACCGGCACCACCGCCTCGGGCGCGGCCCCCAATGCAACACACCAGCTCAGGGCACCGCGCGGCGCAGCGTGAGGTAGGACAGTCCGGCGAGCACGGCGGTCAGAAGTGCGAGCCAGCCGGTCAGCTGCAGGGAGCCGGCGGTGGCGAACCAGGCGATCACCTCACCCCAGGCTTCGCGGCGGGAGACGACGAGCAGCGCACCGGCGAGCACGAGACCGAGGGCGCCGAGGACAGCGACGAGCACCGTCATGCCCCAGCGCTTGAACACGGTCGCACTCCAGAATCCGAGCACGAAGGCCATGAGGGTGAAGACGAAGAACGTCAGCCACGCAGCCCACCAGCCCGACTCCCACAGCCACGGCAGGTGGGCGACGTAGCCGTTCATGCCGTAGCCGTCGGTGGCCTGTTCGATGAATCCCTGGACGATGAACGCGCTGGCCAGCGCGGCAGCACCGACGGCTGCCGCGGCGAGGCTGCCGAGGTAGAACTCCCAGCGCGCCAGGCCCACCGATTGGGAGAACGGGAAGGTCAGGGTCATCGCGGATACGCCGACGAACAGGAAGGTCCACATCGGCGCCTGAGCCGCGCCGCCGTACTTGGGTCCGGACTCGGGGATCATCGCGTAGATCATGAGGGACAGCGCAACCGCGAGACCGAAGACGAGGAGCGGCACCCACAGGAACGGATGCCGGTTGACGAACTGCAGGCGGATGACGTTGGCGATGCGCGCAGTCTGGCTCATGACAGTGCTCCTTCCATGCTCGAGGGGGACAGCTCGGGGCCGGTCGCCGTCGCGGCGGCCGCAGTGCGGTGGACGATCGACTCCTGCAGTCCGACGGACTCGAGGCGCACGCCGGCATGGGAGGCGGTCTCGGATTCGGCCGCACTGGGGATGCCGTGGAAGACGAGAGCACCGGCACTGCCCATGGTCCTGCGCTCGAGCACCCGGTGGCCGCGGGCCAGCCGGTCGAGTGCGGCGGTGGGTCCGGTCGCTCGGGTGAGCGCCGAGGTCGCCTCCTCGACGGTCTCGTCCATGATGATGCGGCCACCGTCGATGACGAGGACGCGCTCGATGAGGTCGGCGATCTCGTCGATGAGGTGCGAGGACATGAGGATGGTGCGCGGGTGCTCGGCGTAGTCGGCGATGAGCCAGTCGTAGAAGATCTGCCGGGCCACCGCGTCGAGTCCGAGGTAGGGCTCGTCGAAGAAGGTGATCTCGGCCCGCGAGCACAGCCCGATGATGACGCCGACGGCCGAGAGCTGACCGCGTGAGAGCTTCTTGACCTTCGTCTTCAGCGGCAGCCGGAAGTCGGCCACGAGCTGCTCGGCGACGTCATGGTCCCAGCCGGGGTAGAACAGGCTGGCTGCGCGCAGGGCGTGCGCGGCGGTCATCGATTCGGGATACTTCTGGTTCTCGCGCACGAAGCACATCCGGCCGAGCACGCGCGGGTTCTCGTAGGGGTCCTCGCCGAAGACGCGCACCGTTCCCGAGGTGGCGAAGAGCTGGCTGGTGATGATCGACATGGTCGTCGACTTGCCGGCGCCGTTGCGGCCGAGGAAGCCGTAGATGGTGTTCGCCTCCAGATCGAAGCCCACGCCGTCGAGCGCATTGCCCGCCGGGTAGGCCTTGACGAGGTCGCGGACGCTGACGACGGGGTTCATGACTGCGCTCCGACTGCCGTGGCACGGTCCTTGACCATGGCGATGACCTCTCCGGCGTTGAGCCCGATGGTGGCGGCCTCGACCATGAGCGGCTCGACGAAGCGAGCGGCGAAGACTGCGCGGCGCTCAGCGCGCAGCTTCTCGCGGGCGCCGGCGGTGACGAACATGCCGATCCCCCGCTTCTTGGTCAGCAGGCCCTTGTCGGCGAGCATCGTCAGCCCCTTGGCGGCGGTGGCCGGGTTGACGCGGTGGAACGCGGCGAGCTCGTTCGTCGACGGTGCCCGGGACTCCTCGGCCAGTGAGCCGTCGACGATGCTGTTCTCGATGCTCTCTGCGATCTGCAGGAACAGCGCACGTTCTTCTTCGATCACGGATCTCTCCCTCCTTGGTTACTTACTAAAGTAGTAAACCATTCAACGCAGGGGGATGCAAGAACGCCCCCGCACAAATGCGGGGCCGTCAGTGCGCTGGGAGGCAAGAAACGCCTCGGGGGCAGCTCAGTCCTGCCAGTCGCGGCGGGTGAAGGAGAAGTCGGGCCGGCGCTTGGCGAAGAACGCCTCCTGCCCCTCGACGATCTCGGTGGCATACGCCTCAGCCAGCCAGGACCCGGCGGAGACATCAGGCACCGCGCCTGAAAGGATCTGCTTGGCTCCGGTCTGGGACAGCGGGGAGCGGCTGGCGATCGTCCCGGCGATCTCGTGCGCCTTCTCCAGCGGGGTGTCGCTGACGGTGTGGATGAAGCCGAGGTTGAGCGCCTGGTCGAAGTCGATGATCTCGGCGGTGAGCAGGAAGTACTTCGCCCACGCATCGCCGATGATCGTCGCCAGCCGCTTCGTCGGCCCCGGCGGGTAGACGAGGCCGAGCTTGGCAGCCGTCACCCCGTAGATGGTGTTCGGCGCGGCGACCCGCACATCGCAGGCAGCCGCCAGCTCGGTGCCGCCGCCCACGCAGTTGCCCTCGATCGCGGCAATGGTGGGAATCGAGACCGAGGCGAGTGCCGCCTCGGCGGCGGAGTTCGTCTCCCAGAAGTCCGCGAGCGGCACGTTGAGGTCGTGGATGTCGGAGCCGGCAGAGAAGTGCCCGCCGGCGCCGGTGAGGATGAGCACGGACAGCTCCTCAGCGGCGTCGATGCTCGCAAGGATCCCCGGCAGGGCCTGCCACATCTGACGGGACAGGGCGTTGCGCTTGGCCGGTCGATCGAAGACGAGGGTTCCGACTCCACCGGTGATGGTGAAGCCGAAACCCTCGATGCTCTCGATGGACCGGCGCAGCTGGTCCAGCGTGCTCATGTCAGCCGCGGTCAGCCGGGACTTCGCGCTGCTCTTCGCCGTCGTAGGCCGAGAGCGGGCGGATGAGTGCGTTGGACGCCTGCTGCTCCATGATGTGGGCGGTCCAGCCGGTGATGCGGCTCATCACGAAGATCGGCGTGAACTGCTCGGTGTCGAAGCCCATGAGGTGGTAGGCCGGACCTGAGGGGTAGTCGAGGTTCGGGTAGATGCCCTTGCGGGACACGAAGTCCTCTTCGAAGGTGTTGTAGAGTGCGAGCAGCTCGTCTGCTCCCTTGACCTTGACCATGTCCTCGAAGGCGGCGCGCATGGTGGGCACGCGCGAGTCGCCGTTCTTGTAGACGCGGTGGCCGAAGCCCATGATCTTCTGCTTGTTGGCCAGTGCATCGTCGATCCAGGCCTCCGCTTTGTCAGCGGTGCCGACCTCTTCGAGCATCGCCATGACGGCCTCGTTGGCACCGCCGTGCAGCGGTCCCTTGAGGGCGCCGACGGCACCGGCGACGGCCGAGTACAGGTCCGAGGTCGTCGAGGTGATGACGCGGGCGGTGAACGTCGAGGCGTTGAAGGAGTGCTCGGCGTAGAGGATCATCGAGATGTCGAAGCAGCGCACGACCTCCTCGGCCGGCACCTCGTCGAAGACCATCTTGAAGAAGTTCGCGGCATACGACAGATCGGTCGTCGGGGCGACCGGGTCGAGGCCGTGGCGGCGTCGGTGGTCGATCGCGACGATCGTCGGCAGCTGTGCGTACAGCCGCTCGGCCTTCGCACGGTTGGCCTCCTCGCCCTCGACATCGGCCTCGGGATCGACGGCGCCGAGGTAGGCGACGGCGGTCTGCACGACGTGCATCGGGTGGCAGTCCTTCGGCAGGCCGAGGATGAGGTCGACGAGGGTGTCGTCGATGGCGCGCTGGCTGCGCTCACGGGCGGTGAACTCCTCCAGCTGGGCAGCACTCGGCAGCTCGCCGTTCCAGATGAGGTAGGCGACCTCCTCGAAGCTGCAGTTCGCGGCGAGCTCCTGGACGGGGTAGCCGCGGTAGGTGAGCGAGTTGGTCTCCTGGACGACCTTGGAGACAGCCGTGGTGTCGACGACGACGCCTGCCAGGCCCTTCTTGATGTCGGTCTCGGTCACTGGTGACCCTCCTGTGAGAAGTTGAAGATGTCTGCATCGAAGTCGTTGTACGCACCGTAGTCGATGGTCTCGTACAGATCGGCGCGCGTCTGCATGCCCTCGACGATGCTTTCCTGGGTGCCTTCGGCGCGGATCGTCTCGAGTCCGCGCTTGATCGCGCCCATCGCGATGCGCAGGGTCGTCACCGGGTAGATGACGAGCCGCACCCCGACACCGGCGAGCTGCTCGGTGGTGAACAGCTCGCTCTTGCCGAATTCGGTCATGTTCGCCAGGATCGGCACGTCCAGCTCCGAGGCGAAGGTCTCGAACTCCGACAGGTCCCGCATGGCCTCGGGGAAGATGAGATCCGCCCCGGCATCGGCGTAGGCCTTCGCCCGGTCGATCGCGGCATCAAGGCCCTCTCCGGCGCGGGCGTCGGTGCGGGCGCAGATGACGAAGTTCTCATCCCGGCGGCCCTTGACGGCCGCGGAGATCCGCTTGACCATCTCGGCGGTCGAGACGACCTCCTTGCCGTCGAGGTGGCCGCAGCGCTTGGGGTTGACCTGGTCCTCCAGGTGCATGCCCGCCAGGCCTGCGTCCTCGAACTCCTGGACGGTGCGGGCGACATTCATCGCCTCACCCCAGCCGGTGTCGGCGTCGATGAAGGTCGGCAGGTTCGTCACCCGGGAGATGTTCCGGCCGTGGGCGACGACCTCGGTGAGCGTCGTGAGCCCGATGTCGGGCAGCCCCTGCGCTGCGGAGAACGCACCGCCGGAGATGTAGACGCCTTCGAAGCCGAGCTGCTCGATGATCTGGGCGTTGATCGGGTTGATCGCGCCCGGGAACTGCACGATCTCGCTGCCGGCGAGCAGTTCGCGGAACCGCTTGCGCCGCTGGGCTGCTGGTGTGGTCGCGCCGAGCATCAGAAGATCCCCTTCGAGCCGGAGTGCTCGAGGCCCTCGACGACGAAGGACAGTTCGCGGATCTCATCGGCGGACAGCTCCGGCAGGCGCTGGACGAGGTCGAGGAAGCGGTCCTGCTCCTCCTCGGCGATGATGCCCTTGGCGAGGGTGCGGAACTTCTCGACGTAGTTCTCGCGGACGAACGGGCGCGCACCATTCGGGTGGGCGTCGGCGACGGCGATCTCGTCGACCATCGTCGAGCCGTCCTCAAATTCGATCTCGACGCGGCCACCGAAGGCCATCTCGTCCGGATCGGTCGAGTGGTACCGGCGGGTCCACTCGGGATCTTCGGTCGTCTCGATCTTGTGCCACAGTTCGACGGTCTCCGGGCGGGAGGCGCGCTCAGGGGCGTAGGAGTCCTCGTGGTGCCAGCCCTGGTCCTCCATGGCGACGGCGAAGATGTACATGATCGAGTGGTCCAGCGTCTCGCGGGAGGCCTTCGGATCCATCTTCTGCGGGTCGTTGGCGCCGGTGCCGATGACGTTGTGGGTGTGGTGCGAGGTGTGGATGACGATCTTCTTGATCGCGGTCAGATCGTCGATCTCCCTGCCCATCTTGCGGGCGAGGTCGATGAGTGCCTGCGCCTGGTACTCAGCCGAGTGCTCCTTGGTGTAGGTGTCGAGGATCGCGCGCTTGGCCTCGCCCTTGGCCGGCAGCGGCACGGTGTAGCGGGCCTCGGGACCGGAGAGGATCCAGGCGATGAAGCCGTCTTCGCCTTCGTAGATGGGGCTCGGCGCACCTTCGCCGCGCATCGCACGGTCGACGGCCTCGACAGCCATCTTGCCGGCGAATGCCGGCGCGTGGGCCTTCCACGAGGAGATCTCGCCCTTGCGGGACTGGCGGGTGGCGGTGGTGACGTGCAGCGCCTGCTGCACAGCCTGGAAGGTCACCTCGGTGGGCAGGTGCAGCATCGCACCGATGCCGGCTGCCGCCGAGGGGCCGAGGTGGGCGACGTGGTCGATCTTGTGCTCGTGCAGGCAGATGCCCTTGACGAGGTCGACCTGGATCTCGTAGCCGGTGGCGATGCCGTTGACGAGGTCCTTGCCGTCGACGCCGAGGTGCTGGGCGACCGCGAGGATCGCCGGGATGTTGTCACCGGGGTGCGAATAGTCCTTGGCGAGGAAGGTGTCGTGGAAGTCGAGTTCGCGCACGGCCACGCCGTTGGCCCAGGCAGCCCATTCCGGGGAGACGGTGTCGTCGAGCGGCTGGCCGAAGACGGTGGCGCCCGGGGCGGCCTTGTGCGGCAGCGCCTGCTCGCGTGCGTGGGTCGGGGCGGCGCGGCGGACCGAGGCGGCGGCGACGGCGGCGTTGTCGATGATGCGGTTGATGACCATGTCCGTCACATCGGCGTCGACGGCGACGGGATCGGATGCGACTTCTGCGATCTTCCAGGCCAGCTGATCTTCGCGGGGGAGGTCTTCCGAGCTCTTATAGGTGCGGACTTCATGGTTGATCATGGAGATTCTCCTTGTCTCGACGTCTGCCGTCGATGGGTCGTCGACGCTGACCGTCAGTGCCCGAGCGTCTCACGGGCTGCATTCAACTGTATGAGCGGCACGGGCTGAGCACCACGCCACACTTTATCTTGATATCAAGATAAAACATGAGCAGGGGCAGCACAAACGCCGTACGTTCTCTAGGATGCCACGCGCACATGTGGCCTCGCTCACCGGGTCCCGTCCCAGCTGCGCGGCCAGCCCGCTGGCCTGCGCTAATGCCCCTGTTCGCTCAGTCCTCTGCCGGCTGCCCGGTGCCCTGGATGGTCGAGACGAGGGTGATGAGCGACAGCCGGGCTCCCGGATGCGCCCGGAGCTTGCCGTCGCCGGCATCGGTGAGCACGCCGCCGGAGCGCCAGTCGCCGAGGATCCGCAGCAGGGTCTCAGACGTGCCGGCGAGCACGGCATGGGCGAAGCTCTCCCCGGAGATCGTCTCCGGGGCGTAGCCGAGGAGCCGGAAGAACTCGGCGGTGTGGGCCTTGAGCCGCTCGTCGGTCTCGAGCACAGCGTGGATCTGCTCGGATTCGGGCAGGCTCACCCGCCCGCCGGCACCGAGGTACATCGCCAGGGTCGAGAACAGCGGGATATCGAGGTCACCGGCACCGGTGACCTGGGTGTTGACCTGCTGCCAGTGGTTCGCCGCGGCGAGCGCCCACACGCTGAGCCAGCGGGCGAGCGCCCCAGCCTGCTCGTCACTGAGCTCGATCGCACGGCCGGCAGCCACCGCCTCGGCGACGGGGCCGAACAGTTCAGGCAGACCAACCGTCACCGACTCAGGCCCGGCCTGTTCGAACATGCCGGTCAGCAGCAGCGTCGCCCAGGCCCGCTCGGTCAGCGGCAGCTCAGCCAGCGTCTTGGCGCCACCGGCCTCTTCGAGTCCGGCGAGTTCGGCGACAGCGGCGAGCTCCTCACCGCTCAGCTCGCCGGTCTCGGCGGCCGGGCGCTGCGCGTTCGGACCGGAGGCGACCCAGTGCCAGATCCGCAGCGCGGCGGCCACGACCGACACCTCGGCGATCTGGGCGGCGTCGACGGCCTGGGATTCGGGCTGGTCGATCTGATCCTCGGCGTCCAGGAGGCCGAAGAGGGTCATGGCGATCGGGTGGTAGTGGGCGTTGATCTCGTCGGCGAGATGCTGATCCTGACCGGTGTGCTGCTCGTTCATGTCATCGCTCATGCCCCGAACCTATCGCAGCCCCGGTGGTTCACGCCTCCCGCTCCTGGGGACATGCGCCTGGAGTCTGGCCTGACCAGAGCCCGTGTGGAACCATGGGACTATGACACGCACCGCTTTGGCTTTCGATGAGAACTGGCTCGAACCCGATGAGCTGGCCCGGCTGCGCAGACGCCTGCCGATGGCCTACATCAATGCGGTGCCGGTGCTGCTCGACGACCACGGTGTGCCGGAGAAGGTCGGGCTGCTGTTGCGCACCGGCGATGACGGCTCGCTCGTGCGCGAGGTGATCGGCGGGCGGGTGCGCTTCCACGAGACC
Source organism: Brevibacterium otitidis (assembly GCF_042429315.1). Classification (NCBI taxonomy): domain Bacteria; kingdom Bacillati; phylum Actinomycetota; class Actinomycetes; order Micrococcales; family Brevibacteriaceae; genus Brevibacterium; species Brevibacterium otitidis. The sequence continues at coordinate 41,011 of NZ_JBHMAU010000132.1, forward strand.
CTGCGCGATGCGCTCATGCGCCATGCCGAGAAGGACCTCGGGCCGCTGGCGTTTCCGTCGCTGCCGAGCTCGCTCAACCCGTTCCACGTCGCCGAGTACTTCCCGACCGAGGGCGCCTCCAAGCTTCACGATCCGCGCCAGCATGCGATCGCCCTGTGCTACATCCTGCCGGTGCAGGGTGAGTGCACACCGCGCCAGGATGCGCTCAGCCTCGACTGGCTCACTCCTGACGAAGCACTGCGCGAGGACATCGTGGCGGAGATGAACCACGGACAGGAGCACATCGTCAAAGCCGCCCTGGCGTACATGGGTCTGCTACCGTAGACGCGACGACAGGGGAGCGCTCACGAGGAGCGCTGAGAGTGCACAGTTGCAGACCCTCGAACCTGACGCGGTTCATACCGCCGGAGGAAGTCGAGTCTCTTCACCCCTCCTTGCCTGATTGAAGGAGGATTTGCGATGTCTGACGTCCAGACCCGCCACACCGATTCCGAACCCAACCCCACTCCGGCCGGCGTGCCGGCCACGATGCGCTGGAGGGTCGTCGACATCGTCGTCGCCTCGGTGCTCGCCGTCGCGATCGGCATCGTGTTCTGGGCCTGGTCGAACTCCTGGGAGACGATCAGCGCCCCGTTCCAGGCCCTCTACCCGCCCACCAAGGGCCTGCTGACCGGCGTGTGGGTGCTCGGCGGAGTGCTCGGCGGGCTCATCATCCGCAAGCCCGGCGCGGCACTGTACGTCGAGGTCCTCGCGGCGATCGTCTCGGCGGTGCCGGGCAACTACTTCGGGCTCATGGTCATCGTCACCGGGCTCATCCAGGGCTTCGGCGCTGAGATCATCTTCGCCGCACTGCGCTACCGCCGCTACACCTTCATCGCCACGCTGCTCGCCGGCCTGGGTGCCGGGCTGTCGCTGGCGATCGGCGAGAACATCCTCTACAACGCTGCGTGGACGTTTGAGCACAAGGCGCTCTACACCGTCTTCGCCGGCATCTCCGGCGTGGTCCTGGCCGGCCTCGTGTCGTGGTTCGCACTCAAGGCGATCGCCCGCACCGGTGCGTTGGGCGCCTTCGCCTCCGGACGCAGCGCGCGAGAAGTCTGATGGCAGCCGCGACCCGCGGCGTCGACGTCCTGGCCCGCGGTTTCGGCTGGCGGCACTCCGGCCGCAAGCGCGCCGCCGTCAGCGACATCGACCTGCGCATCGAGGCCGGTGAGCGCGTCCTGCTGCTCGGCTCCTCGGGCGCCGGGAAGTCGACGCTGCTGCATGCGATCGCAGGAGTCCTGCCGGCCGAATCCGGGTACCGGACCGGCGAGCTGCTCGTCGACGGCCGCCCACCGGATCCCACCTCGGGCACCACTGGGCTCGTCCTGCAGGACCCGGACGCGCAGGTGGTGCTCGCCCGGCTCGGCGACGATGTGTGCTTCGGCATGGAGAACACCGGCGTCGACCCGGCCGCGATGCCCGCCCGCGCCCGCAAGGCGCTGGCCACCGTCGGCCTCGACCTGCCGTGGGACCATCCGACCTCAGCACTGTCCGGCGGGCAGAAGCAGCGTCTCGCCCTGGCCGGCGTGCTCGCCATGGCGCCTGGCCTCATGGTCCTCGACGAGCCGACGGCCAACATCGATCCGGCCGCCGTTCCCGAGATGTGCCAGGCGGTTCTCGACGCGCAGGCCGCCTCTGGTGCGACCCTGCTCATCGTCGAACACCGGGTCGACATCTGGGCCGATCACGTCGACCGGATCATCGTGCTCGGCGAGTCCGGGCTGGTCGCCGACGGCTCGCCGGCTGCGGTGCTGCACGACCCGGCGCTGCGCGGCACCCTGGCTGGCGCTGGGGTCTGGCTGCCTGGTGCCGCACTCCCCCAGCCGCGCGTCCCGCGGCCGGCGGGTGCGGTGCTGCTGGAGGCCGAGAAGCTCGCCGTCGCCCGGGCCCGCCGCGGTCCGGTCGCCGTCAGCGACCTGAGCATCGACCTCGCCGAAGGCCAGGCGCTCGCACTCGTCGGGCACAACGGCGCCGGCAAGTCGACGACCGCGCTCACCCTCGGCGGGCTGCTGCCTGCCCGCGCTGGGAGGGTGAGGGCCACGGACCGGCTGCTCGACCTCGGGCGCGGTGCGCCCCGCCGCAGCGACCCGCACCGGTGGCCGGCGGCCGACCTCGTCGCCCGGATCGGCACGGTGTTCCAGGAGCCGGAGCATCAGTTCCTCACCACCACGGTCGCCGATGAGCTGCGACTGGGCCCGCGCCAGGCCGGCTGCCCGCAGGCCGAGACCGAGGCGCGGGTGGCCGAGCTGCTCGAACGCCTCCGGCTGACCCGGCTGGCGCATGCGCATCCGCACACGCTCTCCGGTGGGGAGAAGCGGCGGCTGTCGGTGGCGTGCATGATGGCGACCCGCCCGCCGGTGCTCATCATCGACGAGCCGACCTTCGGCCAGGATGCCAACACGTGGCGGGAGCTTGCGGCGCTCAGCTGCGAGCTGCTCGACGCCGGCACCGCGCTGCTGACCGTCAGCCATGATGCGGAGTTCCTCCAGGCGATCGCCGCTGAGCGGATGCTCTTCGGCCGCGGGCAGGCGGTGCGCGCATGAACGCCGACCTCCTCGTCCCCGTCCTCCGGGAGACCCCGCTCGTGCGCTGCAATCCAGTCGCCAAGCTCGCCGCCGGTGCAGTGCTCGCCATCGCGGTCGTGCTCAGCATCGACGTCGTCTCCGCCGCGGTCATGCTCGGACTCGTCATCCTCATGCTGCCGCTCACCGGCCTCGACCTGGCCGTGCTCGTCAAGCGGCTGTGGTTCCTGCCGCTGGCCGCGCTCATGGCCGGCTGGGGCACCGCGCTGCTGTCGCAGAAGACCGGCACCGTCATCGTCGATGCCGGCCCTCTGCTGCTCACCAGCGACTCGCTGACGATGGGTGCTGCGGTGGCGCTGCGCGCGCTCGCGCTCGCGCTGCCGGCGGTCATGCTCATCGCGACGATCGACCCGACCGACTTGGCCGACAGCCTCATCCAGCACCTGCGGCTGCCGGCGACCTTCGTGCTCGCGGCACTCGCCGCCGCCCGGCTCGTGACCCTGTTCATCGCCGAATGGCAGACGCTTGCGCAGGCGCGCCGGGCCCGAGGTGTGGCCGGCGGGAACGTGTTCGCCCGGATCGGCGGGTTCTTCCAGACCTCGTTCGCACTGCTCGTGCAGGCGATCCGGCGCGGCACCCGGCTGGCGATGGCGATGGAGGGCCGCGGCTTCGGTGCGCAGAACCGCACGTGGGCGCGGGTCTCGACATTCCATCCCCGCGACGGAGCCCTCGTCGCCGGTGCGATCATCGCCGCTGCCGTCACGATCGGTGCGGCGGTGGCGGCTGGGACCTGGAACTTCATCTTCACGATCGGGTCGTGACACCCGCCGTGTTCAGGCCCGGACGGAGACGCAGACGAGGAAGTCGCTGCCGGCTGCGAACGGCTGCAGCGTCCAGGTCGCGAAGCGGTGCTCGATGCGCAGGCCGGCCTGCATGAGGTCGTCGGCGTATTCGTCGAAGTCGTAGCCGCGGCCGGCGCCGAAGCCGGTGATGAGCCGACCGCCGGGGGCGAGCACGGAGGCGAGGTTCGCGATGACGGCTGAGCGGGAGGCGGGGTCGAGGAAGGTCATGACGTTGCCGGCGCTGGCGGCGATGTCGAAGCCGTCGCCGAGCTGCTCGGGGCCGGTCTCGGCGAGGTCGCCGACGTGCCATTCGCCTGCCGGGCAGGTCTCGCGCGCCTCGCTGATGAGCACCTCGTCGAGGTCGATGCCGACAATGCTGTGGCCGCGCTCAGCCAGGTATGCGCCGACTCGGCCGGTGCCGCAGCCGGCGTCGAGGATGCGGCTTCCGCGTTCGGCCATCGCGTCGATGAGCCGGGCCTCGCCGTCGAGGTCGTGGCCGGCGGCGGCGAGGCTGCGCCAGCGCTCGGCGTAGCGGTGCGAGTGCTCGGGATCCTTGGCGATCATCTGCGCCCACTGGTGCTGGTAGCTCATGGGCTCATCGTATCCCCGCACCGGAAGTGAAGACCTCGGTGAGCACATCGGTGACGGCGGTGATGTCGGGCCGGTCGGCGAGCTCCTCGCGGCTGATGACGACGATGTGCCGGCCGCCGGCCTCGGTGCCGGGCACGAGGTGCAGCCCGTCCGGGGCGAGCGCCATCATGATCGGGGTGCCGAGCGTGAAGCCGAGACCGGACCGCACCATCGCCAGCGCAACGGTGGTGTCGGTGATGATGTGGGTCTCGCGCGGGGCGAACCCGAGGCCGGCGATCGCGAAGCGGACTGCCCGGCCCTGCAGGGAGCGGCTGGGCGGCAGGATCCAGCTGGCCCCGGCGAGCGCCTCGTGGGTGGGCGCCTGACCGCCCGGGGCGACGACGGAGAACTCCTCGCTGTGCACGCGCTTGACCCGCAGCCCGCGCTGCGGAGCGAGCGGGGCGGCCGGATAGTCGATGCCGATGCCGACGTCGATGCGGCCGGCGAGCACCGCCTCGGGCATGTGCTCGACATCGATCTCACGGGCCTGCACGCCCGAGCCGGTCAACCGGCTGGCCGCGGCGGCGAAGGCGACGACCGAGGCCGAGCCGAATACTCCCAGCGTCACAGCGCCGAAGCGGCCGAAGTCCTGGCCGCGCACCGCCTCGGCGGCCTGCTCCTCAGCGGCGATGACCGCCCGCGCCCGTTCGAGCAGGGTGCGGCCGGCCTCGGTGAGGGTGAAGCCGCGGCCGGCGGCGACGAGCAGGTCGGTGCCGACGATGCGGCGGAGGCTGGACATATGCTGGCTGATCGCCCCGGGGGTGTAGCCGAGGGCGCGGGCAGCGGCGCTCATGCTGCCGAACTCGGCGACGGCGACGAAGGCGCGCAGCTGCACGAGCGTCCAGTTCATCGCCATCGGCACTCCCCCGTTCTGCCACATTCTCCATCGGCCGCACCGGCCACCTTTCAGTAATACTAAACGCTGCATTCACAGTTCATCGCTGTCAGGACGTTGCCTGGAGCCGGTTGGCTGGCGGAAGATGAAAGCACACGCAGTTGTGAGACCCGACACAGTCGTCGGGCCTGTGCTCCCGGCGCAGACTGGCGGACCCACACGGTCCCGGCAGGCCGCGCCGGACTGAAGAGGAGGAGGTTCACCATGACTGTTCCCCTGCCCCCGAGCGCCTCGATCGTCATCATCGGCGGCGGCATCATGGGCGTGGCAGCCGCGTACTACCTGGCCGAGGCCGGCGTCGAGGACATCGTCGTCATCGAACGCGACCAGCTCGGCTCCGGGTCGACGTGCAAGGCCGCCGGCGGTCTGCGCACTCAGTTCTCCGACGAGACCAACATCATGCTCGGCGCCCGCAGCCTGGAGACATTCCGCCGGTTCAAGACCGATTTCAACACCGACCTCGATCTCGTCACGAGCGGCTATCTGTTCCTCATCGACGATGAGGCCGATGCTGCGGCCTTCGAGCGCAATGTCGAGCTGCAGCGGTCGCTGGGCCAGAACTCGCGGATGCTGACCGTCGCGGAAGCCCAGGAGCTCTCGCCGGTCATCGACCCCTCGGGCCTGGTGGCTGCGGCTTTCAACCCTGATGACGCGCACTGCACGCCCGAGGCGGCGGTGGCCGGGTTCGCCTCTGCCGCCCGGAAGCTCGGGGTGACGTTCGTGCAGCGCTGTGCGGTCACCGACATCGTCACCAGCGGCGATGAGATCCAGGGGGTGACGACGACGAAGGGCGACATCGCCGCCCCGCGCGTGGTGTGCGCGGCCGGGGCATGGTCGCAGGCGGTGGGCGAGATGGCCGGCGTGCAGCTGCCGGTGACTCCGCTGCGGCGGCATGTGGCGGTGACTGAGCCGGTCGGCTTCGACGCGACGAAGCTGCCGTTCACCATCGACTTCTCCACCTCGTTCTACTTCCACTCCGAGGGCAAGGGGCTGCTCATGGGCGCGCCGGAGGCCGAGGACGTGCGCGACTTCAATCTGCACACCGATCCGGGCTGGCTCAACCGGCTGGCCGAGCTCATCGAACACCGCGCGCCGGCGCTCGGCGATGTGGGGATCGGCAAGGGCTGGGCCGGCCTGTACGAATGCACCCCGGACCACAATGCGATCATCGGCACCGCCGCCCAGCTGCCCGGCTTCGTCTACGCGACCGGGTTCTCCGGCCACGGGTTCCTGCAGGGGCCGGCCGTCGGTGAGGTGGTGCGCGACCTGTGCCTCGGGCGCGAGCCGTTCGTCGACGTCAGCGGCCTGAGCGTCGAGCGCTTCGACCGGGAGGAGCTGCGCGTGGAGATGAATGTCGTCTGAGCCCGGAGGCCGAAGGCGACAGACTGCAGGCGACAGCGTTACCCTGACCACATCGCGACCCTGACCAGTTCCCGATCCTGATCACATCCCAATCCTGATCACACCCTCACACACGAAAAGGAGCATCCATGACCTTTCCCAGCCAGGACGCCATCATTCAGCTCACCCGCGAGGGACTGGCTGCCTGCGGCATCGACTTCGATGCGCTGCTGACTGAGGAGTCGGCGCAGACGATGCCGCTGCCTTCCCCCATCACCGGGCAGGTGCTCGGCCACATCGCCGTTGACACCCCGGAGACCGCCGCCGAGGCGGTGGCGAAGTCCCAGCAGGCGTTCCGTCAGTGGAAGGACGTGCCGGCACCGGTGCGCGGCAAGGTGGTCCAGCGCTGGGGCCGCCTGCTCGAGGAGCACAAGGACGAACTGGCCAAGCTGGTGACCGTCGAGGCGGGCAAGACACCCTCGGAGGCCGCCGGCGAGGTGCAGGAGATGATCGACATCTGCGAGCTGGCGGTCGGCCAGTCGCGGCAGATGTACGGCAAGACGATGCCGAGTGAGCGCCCGGGGCACCGCCTCATGGAAACCTGGCACCCGCTGGGAGTTGTCGGCATCATCACCGCCTTCAACTTCCCGGTTGCGCCGTATGCGTGGAACACCGCGCTGGCGATCGCCTGTGGTGACACGGTGATCTGGAAGCCGTCGGAGGCGTCGACGCTCTCGGCTCTCGGCGCGAATGCGCTGCTGGCGCAGGCCGCGCAGGAGGAGGGCGCTCCAGACAACATCAACCTGCTGCTCGTCGGTGATCGCACCGTCAGCGAGGTGCTTGTCGAGGATGAGCGCGTGGCACTGCTGTCGGCGACCGGTTCGGTGCCGATGGGCCGTGCGGTCGGACCGAAGGTGCAGCAGCGCTTCGGCCGGCTGCTGCTGGAGCTCGGCGGCAACAATGCTGCGATCGTCGCGCCGAGCGCGGACATGGATCTGTCGCTGCGTGGTGCGGTGTTCGCTGCCGCCGGAACGGCCGGTCAGCGCTGCACGACGCTGCGCCGCCTCATCGTGCATGCGGATGTCGCTGAGGAGCTCGTCGGCAAGATCGTCGATGCCTACGGCACGCTCAGCATCGGTGCACCGACTGCCGACGGTGTGCTCGTGGGGCCGCTCATCGGCAAGAAGGCCTTCGATGACATGCAGGCCGCGCTCGAGGCGGCGAAGGCCCAGGGCGGCGAGGTGCTGTGCGGCGGCAACCGGGTGCTCGCCGACGAGGCACCGGATGCCTACTATGTCGAGCCGGCCGTTGTGAAGATGCCGGGCCAGACCGAGATCGTGCAGGCGGAGACCTTCGCTCCGATCCTCTACGTCATGGAGTACACCGACCTCGACGATGCGATCGAGCTCAACAACGCCGTGCCGCAGGGCTTGTCCTCGGCGATCTTCACGCAGGATCAGGCGGAGGCCGAGCGCTTCCTCGCCGGTTCCGACACGGGTATCGCCAACGTCAACATCGGCACCTCGGGTGCGGAGATCGGCGGTGCCTTCGGCGGCACCAAGGAGACCGGCGGCGGACGCGAGTCCGGTGCTGATTCGTGGCAGGCCTACATGCGCCAGGCGACGAACACCGTCAACTACTCCGGCGAGCTGCCGCTGGCTCAGGGTGTGAAGTTCCTCTGATCCGGATCCGCTGACAGCGGCTTCATGGGAGCCGCTGGCCGGTCCGATATCGCCCCGGTTCGAGCATTGTGCTCGGGCCGGGGCGATTCGCGTGGGGCGATCAGAACGGCGGTGGGTCAGCGGAGTTCTGCCAGCCGTCCTCGGGTTCGCCGCCGAGCATGTCGAAGATGTTCGACGGTCCTGCCTCCGGCCGGGGCTCCGGTTTCGTAGGCGTTTCCAGCTCCGGTTTCGTGGCCGCTTCCAGTTCTGGGGTCACCGGACTACCAGCTGACGGAGGGGTCGCTGGAGCAGGAGGGGTGGGCCGATCGGCGAGCAGACTGGTGCGTTGATCGTCGGGATCGTCATCCCCGCTGGAGCGGTCAGTGCCATCGGAGCGATCGGGGATGCGCCGCACCGGTTCGGGACTGGGATTGGGCAGTCTGCCCTCCGCCATCGCCGCAAAGTGTTCAGCGTTGAGGACCCCGAACAGACTCTCAGGCACCGTGACCGGCGCACATTCGCGCCCCTCCATCTCCCAGAGGATCAGATCACTGCGGCCACTGGTGGCGAGCCTCAGCACCCCTTCTGTCTTGAGCTGATGATGCAGCTTGCACAGCGGGTGGAGGTTCTTCATCGTCGTGAGCCCACCGGCTGCCGGATGCTTGTGGTCGAAGGGCCGCTGGTGGTCGAGTTCAGCCTTCCGCGCCGGCTGGTGACAGCCGGGAGCAGTGCAGTACTGCCATTTCTCGACGAGTGCCACCCGCATCGGCTCGGGAATCGTGTAGTTCTGCGCCTGCGAGTCACGCACAGCACCGGTCTCCGGATCCGTGAGGATCCGGTAGGCGGTCTTCGGGCCGGATCCGACGATGCGGCGTGCGGCTTCAGGATTGATCGGGATGCCGTTGATGCTGCCGGGAACGTCGGCGTCCTCAGACAGAAGGGTCATCATCGGCACAGTGATATTCACGCGCGCCTGGCGACGCAGCCATTCGGCATCGGTCGGGCACGTGAAGCGGACGCTCGTGCGCCCGGGCTCCTCGCCCGGCAGGAACTCGCCGCCCACCTCGGCGGCGGGAGCGCAGGGCGACTCAGTCCCGATGAGGGCACCCACCATGAGATCGAACTTCAGCTGTTCGAGGGTGCGCGCGTCGAGCAGGACATGGTCCTTGGGCAGCTGCTCGTCGAAGCCGGACAGCTGACCCTTGCGGATTGCCTTGGCCATGCCGTCGAGGCGCGCTTCGAGCAGCGCGATCGCATGCGTGGGCCCGACGAGCGTCAGCTCACTCGTGCCGTTGGCGTTGTGGTGGGTGACGACGCGGCGGCGGCTGAAGGCATCCTCGTTCCGCTCCTCATCGGTCATGAGCGCGGCAATGAGTTCGTTGACCGCGCGCCGGAAGTACACCATCTTCGAGGCGCGGCACGCGGCGATCTTCTCATCGAAGGTCGGCATCAGCTCCGGCCGCAGCTTGCAGGAGGCCCGCACAGCGTATTCGAGCCGATCGAAGGACAGCTCGCCGGCGCGCACCATCGAGAGCATGCGCGGCATTCCCAGCACCGCGCGAGCCGCCCGCCTGACCTTGTTCACCGCAGTCTGGGTCGTGCAGTCGTAGAGTTCGGAGATGCCAAGGAGGAACGCGGCACAGAAGGTGTCCTCCACCTCGGCGAGGGCACCAGCCCACTGCTTCGCGCAGTCGGGGTCGACGAACTCGCCGACCGACTGAAAGCCCTCGCGGTTGGGCCGGCGCGTGTGGGCACGATCGTGTGCGCAGACGGCGCCGACGCGCGAGTACCGGCCGTGGGCGCTGTGCCCCATGAGGTGGTCGGGCCGCGCGTCCGAAGCATCCTCGCCGAGGCGCTTCTGATCGACGAGGCGCGCGTGCACGCTGAAGGAATCGTCCATTTTCGGAAGGCCCTTGTCCCAGTTGAACTCCACCTCATAAGCGCGGAACTCCGGGGAGACGCTGACCTTGAGGGGCCGCAGCGCGGAGCCCGCCTTGGCCGGAGGCAGGACCGCGGGGAGCGGGCGGCCGTAGAGGCGCGCCGGCCGGTACGCGATGGCGCGGTCGATCAGCTCTGCCAGATCCCGATGCTTGGGCTCACGGTCGAGGCGAGCGCTGTAGAAGGCGAGTACATCCTCGTACTCGTGCACCTTGAGCAGCCCCTGGGCGACACGGCTGGCGTGGAGCCGGTTGAGTCGGTCATCGAGCGTGCCGCGCACCGCCTCGCGCGCGTTGCGGCGGCCGGTGAGCGACCGACCTGGATTGACAGCAACGAAGGGGGCCATGTGCGCGCTGAAGGCCGCCTCAGCGCCAGACCGCGGCTGTTCAGGCTGTGTCTCATCCATGGCTTCCACCTCCTTTGGTGCCAATCAAGCGACTTCTTCCGCTTGTTGCTTCTATTATATTCGCATATCTGCCCGTTGTCCAGAGGCAATCTGTGGATACTTCGCGAACCCCTGGATTCTTCGCGAACCCCTGGATTCTTCGCGAACCCAGATCCCCTCCCCCACCGGCGCCGCCACTGCCGTGGAAACCGAGCCCGGCGCCGAGCCCGGCCCCCAGGCCGATCCGATGAGGTGCTTCCCACACTAGACGGAGGCACTGACATCACTTCCTGACCTGCGACAATCCACACTCGCACGAGCGATGTCCATGCGTCGTGCCATGCTTGGGAACATGTCTTACACCTGTACGGAATGCGGCTACAGCAGCATCAAGTGGCTCGGCAGATGCACCCGCTGCGGCGAGTGGGGAACGCTCGAGGAGACGGGCACGCCCAACAGCGCCACAGCGATCAAGACCCAGGCCAAAGAGGTCCCGGCGGGCAGGGGTGCCAAGCCGATCACCGAGATCGACGGCACTCGCACGCGGGCCTTCCGCACCGGCGTCTCGGAACTGGACCGGGTCCTCGGCGGCGGCATCGTCCCGGGCGCGGTCATCCTGCTGGCCGGCGAGCCGGGAGTCGGCAAGTCGACGCTGCTGCTCGATGTGGCCGGGCGCGCTTCGCGCGAATCAGGCGAGGATCGGCAGGCCCTCTACATCACCGGCGAGGAATCGGCCGGGCAGGTGCGGCTGCGCGCTGAGCGTACCGGCGCGCTGCATCCGGACCTGCTGCTCGCGGCGGAGTCCGATCTGGCGACCGTCCTCGGGATGATCGTCGAGGTCAAGCCCGAACTGCTCATCATCGACTCCGTACAGACGCTGGCCTCCGCCGACGTGCAGGGCGTGCCTGGCGGCGTGACGCAGGTGCGCGAGGTGGCGGCGGCGATCATCCGGGCGGCGAAGTCGCTCAATGTGCCCACAGTGCTCGTCGGGCACATCACCAAGGACGGCACCGTCGCCGGCCCGCGCCTGCTGGAGCATCTCGTCGACGTCGTCTGCGAGTTCGAAGGCGATAAGCACTCCCGCCTGCGCCTGCTGCGCGCGGTGAAGAACCGCTACGGCCCTACTGACGAGGTGGGCTGCTTCGACATGACGGAGCTCGGCATCCAGTCGGTCCCGGATCCCACCGGGCTGTTCCTCTCGCGCGGCAGCGGGCATGCACCCGGGTCGTGTCTGACGGTGGTGCAGGAGGGCAAGCGGCATCTGCTCGTCGAGATCCAGACCCTGGTGGACAAGTCGACGAAGGGGGCGCCGCGGCGCACGGTCAGCGGCCTCGACGCGAACCGGCTGGCGATGACGCTCGCAGTGCTGAACACGGAGCCGATGCTCCACGGATTCGCCGACTGCGATGTCTACGCCTCCACCGTCGGCGGCGCGAAGGTCATCGAGCCGGCGGCCGATCTCGCCCTCGCGCTGGCGCTGGAGTCGGCCTGGCAGTTCCGGGCGCTGGAGAACCGCGTCATCGGCATCGGCGAGATCAGCCTGTCCGGCGAGATCCGCAATGTCCCGGGCATCGAGCAGCGGCTGGAGGAGGCGTACCGGCAGGGCGTGACCCATGCGATCGTCGCCGCCGGCGGCCTCACGAGCGTCACCGTCCCGCGCGGCATGCACGTCACCCAGTGCGAGAGCATCCGACAGGCGGTCGAGGCGGCGATGGGTCTAGAGCTCACCAGCCGCTCCCGGTGAGCCCCGTTCCCGAGGCGGGGTCCCGTTCCCGAGGCGGGGTCCCGTTCCCGAGGGGGCGCGCGACCGCCGGAACCGCAATGCGTCTTGCCGGAACGCTTTGCGGCAGATCAGCAACACAACTGTTGCCCATTCGCAACCGGAATCCGCAACAGGACGCCATGAGTTTCGCTAGCCTACTGGAAGTACAGCCCACATCGATCGGAGAGCCAGGTGCGCGCGGTGACGAATCCCCTCTTCCTCGACTACCAGCGCGAGGTTGATCAGACCAGCTACGACCTGGTTCTCTCCACGCTGGCCGCCGTCGCCCCGGGCACCGAACTGCGCGACGGCCTCGAACGGATTCTGCGCGGGCGCACCGGCGCGCTCATCGTGCTCGGCCACTCGAAAGCGGTCGACTCCATCTCCACCGGCGGGTTCACCATCGACATCGACTTCTCCGCCACGCGCCTGCGCGAACTCGCCAAGCTCGACGGCGCGATCGTGCTCAGCCGCGATGCCTCCCACATCCACACTGCCGGCGTGCAGCTGCTGCCGGATCCCTCGATCGACACCCAGGAGTCAGGCACCCGCCACCGCACCGCCGAACGCGTCGCCAAGCAGACCGGCTTCCCGGTCATCTCCGTCAGCCAGTCGATGCAGATCATCCAGGTCTACGTCCACAACATCCGGCACGTCCTGGATACCTCCGACCGGATCCTGGCCCGCGCCAACCAGGCGCTCGACACCCTGGAGCGCTATAAGCACCGGCTCGATGAGGTGACGGCGAATCTCACCTATCTGGAGATCGTCGACCGCGCGACTCTGGCCGATATGCTCGTCGTCCTGCAGCGGCAGGAGATGATGCGCCGGATCTCGAAGGAGATCCAGACCTACATCCTCGAACTCGGCGAAGACGCCCGCCTCATCACCCTGCAGCACGATGAGCTCGTCAGCCCCGGCAGCGACAGCCAGTACAACCTGCTGCGCGACTACATCGACGCGCTGCCCGAGCACGACACGATCGACGATGTGCTGCAGAACCTCGCCGCGCTGCCCGGCCACGACCTCATCGACATCGACAAAGTCGCCCAGACGATCGGTTCCTCGGCGGCCAGCGAATCCCTCGACCGCTATGTCTACCCGCTCGGCTACCGGCTGCTGTCGACGATCCGCCGTGTGCCCCCGGTGGTCGTCGACCGGCTCGCCGAGCACTTCGGCCGCTTCACCGAGCTGCTGGCTGCTGAGCTCTCAGAGCTCGAATCCGTCGAGGGCGTCGGCGAGCACCGCGCGCGGATCGTACGCGAGGGCCTCAACCGCATCGAAGAGGAGATCCACGAGAACTGACGGGCCTCAGCCCTCGTCTTCGGGCTTCTCCGACTTCTCCGGCTCCGGCTCCTTCACCGAGAACTTCGCCGGCTTGCTCTCGACCTCACCGAGCTTCGTCACCAGCTCGTAGTCGCCGGCTGAGAACGAGTCGGCGGTGCGGTTGCAGTTCTTGTCCGTCGGGATCATCTGCCACTTGAGCGTCGACTTGCGCTCGGTGCCCGGCGCGAAGACGCGCACATCCTCATCGGCCGCCTTCTCATCCGGCGTGCAATACTCCGAGGACCACTGCGTCTTGCCGTCCTGGCGGATCTCGAAGACCTGATGCTCCGGGCCCACCGAGATCGCACAGGCGACGTCGTTGTTGTTCTTGACCGTCAGCTCCAGAGTCGCCGAGGCGCCGGGATCGTAGGAATCCGCATCGGTCCCGGCGATGATCTCCACCGCATCAGCCGGGCAGGCGCCCGAGGCTTCGTCCCCGGTCGGGGCCGGGAGGGTGGGCTCCGGCGACTGGGCGGCTGCCGCCTCGGCTGCGGCCTTGTCGCGGGAATCCTGGCGCACCTTCTGCACCGCCTTGACCATGAGCACGACGCCGAGCACGAGCAGGCACACGACGATGAGCGCGAGCACGCCGACGACGATGCGCCGGCGGCGGTAGACTGCAGGGCCGGGGCGGCGCGGACCGCCGCCACCGGGATCGCCGCCACCGGGGCGGCGCCGCTGGGAACTCTGACCACGCGCAGAAGGAGACATCATCTGAAGCCTACGGGCTGCAGCTGAAGCGACGACGATGACACACCGGACACCTGCCGAAACCGACCTCGCCGCCGCGCACGAGGCGGTCCTCACCTGGTTCGACGCCCACGCCCGCGACCTGCCGTGGCGGGCGCCGGGCACCTCGGCGTGGGCGGTGCTCGTCTCCGAGATCATGTCCCAGCAGACCCCGGTCGCCCGGGTTGCGCCCCGCTGGCGGGACTGGATGGCCCGCTGGCCGGCGCCGTCCGACCTCGCCGCCGCGCCCACCGCCGAGGCGCTGCGCGCCTGGGATTCGCTCGGCTACCCGCGCCGCGCCCTGCGGCTGAAGGAGTGCGCGGCCGTCATCGCCTCCGAGCACAGCGACCAGGTGCCGTGTGATGAGGAGACCCTGCTGACGCTGCCGGGGATCGGCGCCTACACCGCCGCGGCGGTCGCCTCCTTTGCGTGCGGACAGCGCACGACGGTCCTCGACGTCAACATCCGCCGGGTGCTCGCGCGCGCCTTCGACGGCCACGCCCACCCCAAGGGTGCGCTGACGAAGTCCGAGACCGCCTGGGCCGCCGAGTTCGTGCCCGCCGGACCGGATGCCCCGGGTGCCCGCCACGTGGCGTGGAATGCCGGGGTCATGGAGCTCGGCGCGCTCGTGTGCACCTCGCGCAGCCCGGCGTGCGAGGTCTGCCCGCTCGCCGCGCAGTGCCGCTGGCTGGCCGCCGGCCGCCCGGCAGGAGACGACCCGGCCCGCAAGCCCAAGACCCAGGCGTGGCACGGCACCGACCGGCAGCTGCGCGGGGCGATCATGGCCGTCCTCAAGGCCGCCGAGGCGCCGGTCGCCCGCGAGCTGCTCACCGCCTCGGCGGCGGAGTTCGACCCGGAGTCCGACCCGTGGTTCGACCCGGGGTTCGCCGCTGGGACGGTGGAGGCGGCGATCCTGCGGGTGCGCGAGCTCGGCGACGGGCAGCGGATCGGCCGGCTCGTCGATGCTCTCATCGCCGACGGGCTCGCCGCCGAAACCGAGGGCAGGCTGCACCTGCCGCACTGAAACGGCCGGGCGGCGCCGCCCGACGCGGCCTCAGAAGTGCTTCATCATGCGCGTGTTGCCGAGCGTATTGGGCTTGACGCGGGCCAGGTCGAGGAACTCAGCGACGTTCTCATCATGGGAGTGCAGCAGCTCGACATAGACCTCCGGGGAGACCGGGGTTCCGGTGATCTGCTCGAAGCCCAGCGAGGTGAAGAAGCGGGTCTCGAACGTCAGGCAGAACACCCGCCGCACCCCGATCGCCTGGGCATCGGCGAGCACCTGCTCCATGAGCATGCGACCGATCCCCCGCCCGCGGTACTCCGGGTCGGTAGCGACGGTGCGCGCCTCGGCGAGGTCCTCCCACAGCACGTGCAGCGCCGCGCAGCCGACGATCCGCTCCCCGCCAGCGGCGTGCGGATCGGCCACGAGCCGGAACTCGTGCAGGCTCTCAAAATAGTTGACCGCTTCCTTGGCGACGAGGATCCGCTCATCGACCATCGGCTGGACGAGCCGGCGGATCGCGGCGACATCGCTCGTGCGCGCCCGCCGCATGATGAGCCCGCCGGGCAGCTCGCGATGGGCGAAGTCGCGTTCGGCCCAGGCCGCGGCCGAGGCGGTGGTGAGGTCGGCATTCATGCCGTCATGGTAGTCCCAGCACCGGCTGCCGTCCGCTCACATCCCACCCAGCAGACTGCGCACGTGCTCGCGCCAGGCCTCGACCACCTCGGGATCGGTGAGCCGGCTGACCTCCACGGCCACGCCCGAGGCGCCTGGCCGGCGGGTGCCGATCGTCACGGCGACGCGGGTGCCGTCGGCCAACGGGACCCGCCAGTAGCGCCACTTCTCCGTCCGCGAGGTCGCCGGCGCCTCGGCAAAGGGCACCGCACCCAGCGCGCTGCGGCTGGCCATGAGCGCTTCGAAGGCTGCGAGGGCACCATCGGGATCACCGGGCAGCGTCTTCGACACGGTGACGGCGAAGCTGCCGTCGGCGCGCTGGCCGGGCAGGCGGCGGCCGATCTGCTGCTCATAGGCGATCGCTGCGCCCTGCGCCCACTAGTCGAGATTGTCGACGCCGGTGAAGAGCTCCGCGGCGACGGCGGCGAGTTCGCGGTGGGACAGCGACTCTCCCCCGGCAGAGGTGAAGGCTGCGGTGTCCTTGCTGCGCGTGGCCATCAGCGCGTCTTCGTCGTGCCGTCGTGGCCGCCGCTGGTGCTGATCTTCTTCGCGTAGCAGGAGTCGGCGTCGAGGCCGTGGGAGCCGCACCAGGCGAGCGCCTGGTCAGGAAAGTCGAAGGTGATGCCGACGATCGTGACGTAGAAGTCCTTGCTCTTGAAGCTCGCGTAGTCCCCGGACCACAGCAGCTTGACGCGCGGGTGCTCCGCGCGCAGCCGCTCGTGCTCATCGAGGATCGCCTGCTCGTCCCACGTCCGGCCCTCGGCTTCGAGGCCGACCTTCTTCGAACTCAGTTGCGGCACCCAGCTGCCCTCGATATCAGAGGCCACCGCCGAGGCGTCGGTGTTGATGCGCTGTCTGAGCGCCTCGGCCGGGTCGTCGGGCAGGGCGCCGTCGCTCGCCTCGCCGGTGGGGTCGGCTCCCTCATCGCTGGTCTCCCCGCCGGTCGGATCCTCGGTGGGGGCGGCCGACGGCGGCGCGCTCGGGGCGGCGGTGGCATCGGAGTCATCGTCGGAGCCGAACAGCTGGATGGCTCCCCAGCCGAGGCCGCCGCCGAGTGCCAGGACGAGCAGGATGCCGAGGACCACCGGCCAGGGGCCGCGCTTCCGGCGCTGCTGCGGGGGCTGCGGGCCGGCAGTGTAGGGCTGGCCGGCGGTGTAGGGCGGGCCGGGCTGCTGGGCGTGGGGCGGGTAGCCGGCCGAGGGCTGCTGCTGGGGCTGCTGCTGGGGCGTCGGCCAGTGTCCCTGCGGCTGCTGGGGCTGCTGCGGCGCAGGCCAGTGGCCCTGCGGCTGGTTCCAGCCGCTGTGGTGCGGATTTCCCTGGGGCGGGACACTCATGGCTCTGTCTCCTGTCCTCGGCGGCACCTCACCCATGGACTGACTGTTCTCTTATGAACCATACACAGCGCGTTCAGGTTCTTGTATGGTGGGCACCAAGGAGCCTTGCCATCCGCTCATCCTCGCGCGGGTCGCTCGGCCTTCAGTGGGAGACGAGAACTGAATCGACGTCGCAGCAGCTTCGCCCCTCCCCAGGCGAAGGCGACTGAGCCAAGGAGCCGTCATGACCGACCAGCCGCCACCGGACCACCCACCTGAGAACCCGCCCGGCTCGAACCTCGGTCAGCAGGGCATCCCGTCACTCCCTTCCATACCGCCTCGGCCGGCCACCGGACCGCAGCCGGCTCCCGGTTCGCAGCCGGCCTATCACCAGCAGACCTACGCACAGCAGCAGACCTACGCACAGCAGCAGGCCTACAGCCAGCCCGCCGGCCCCTACCCGGGCTCGCAGCCGCAGCCGGGGACCTACAGCTATCCCACCGGCCCGTGGCCGGCCCGCCAGAGCCCCGTCGACGGGTTGACGATCCGCGAGGGCCTCGTGACCGCTGCCATCGGGCTGGCCGCCGGCTTCATCGCCTCGCTCATCATCTCCGTCATCGTCGTCTCCACCATCAACGACGCCATCACCGACTTCGCCGACGACCTGCCGACCGGATCGCTCGGCTTCGCGCTGCCGTTCATCCTCTTCGCCCTCGCCCTGGGCGGGTCGGCCGCACTGCGATTCAGCGGTCAGGCCTTCGATGAGCTCAGCGCCTCAGCTGCAGTGCACTTCGCCGGCGCCCCGCTGCTCATCACCGCTGTGTTCACCACTGCCCTGGTGTGGTGGTCGATGCTGAGCGAACGCCGCCACCCATCGCGCACGGTCGCGGCATTCTGGATCCGCATCGGCCTGACGACCCTGACGCTGACCACCGTGCTGTTCCTGCTGCAGCTCATCTTCGCCTCCCGCTCGACCATCACCGAAGACTACTTCTCAGCCTCCATCGAATTCTCCGCCGTGACTCCGCGGACGTTCTTCCTGCCGCTCATCTTCATCCTCATCGCCACGACGATCGGCCGGATCCTCGGCCACCACCGCGGCTGCGATGCCGCCGGGCTGCCGTGGCTGCGCTACGCTGCAGCGCCTGCGCGCACCGCGCTGCTGCATCTCGTCATCGTCGGCACGATCTTCCTCATCGTCAGCTTCTTCGTCCTGCCGCTGCACTTCGATGTCAACGGCAGCTTCGTGCCGCTGCTCGCCGGCACCGCCGCCCTCATGATGGCAGCGCTGACCCACTTCGGGGGCCTGGCTGCCAGCGGCCGCGCACTGGCCGGAGACAGTCATGAGGGCGGTTCGACAGCCGTCACGATGTTCAGCGACACGATCCCGGGCACCCTGTGGCTCGGGCTCCTGGCCGTGCTGCTGGCCGCCTTCATCGCCGCGATCGCCGCAGCTGTCACACGCCGACCGAGCTGGGCACACCAGCCCGGCGTCTCCAGTCCGTGGACCGCGATCTGGCAGCTGCCGGTCGCCTTCGGTCTGCTGTGGGGGCTGCTCTCACTCGTGCTGCTGCCGGTCACCGTCAGCGGCCGGGTCAGCGGGCAGGGTGCCGAGCTGTTCGACAGCGAGATCCCGGCGATGCTGAATCTCAGTGTCGGCCTGCTGCCGTGGACGTTCCTCATCTTCGCCCTTTGGGGCCTGCTCATCGAGGTCCTCGCGATCACGCTCGCACCCCGCATCGCGCTGACGATGCCGCAGCTGGCCGCCTGGCTCGGCGGGCGCGCCGTCCACCCGTACTGGGGTCAGCCGCTGGGCATCAGCGAACCGCGCGGTGCACTCCGTCACCCGGATATGAAGACCCCTCCTTCCCCGGTCGCACCCCCAGGCGGAGCGGCAGCCTCCGGCGGTCCGGCAGCTCCGCCTCCGCCGAGCGCCCCGACGCCGAGCGCCCCTACGCCGAGCGCCCCGCAGGCCGCCTCGGGTCCGGTGCAGGGCGCCCCGCCGCCACCGAACGCCATGCCCGTCGGAGCGATGCCACCGCCCGGGGCGGCCCCGCCGCCGGGATACGCGGCCGCGCCGATGGGCCCACCGCAGCCGATCGACCGGCGCAGAGCCAAGATCTGGGGCATCGCCGCCGGAGCGCTTGGGCTCGCGCTCATCGCCAGCATCATCGCCGTCGGGCAGATCAACTCACGGTTCTACGGCCCCGACGGGGTGGTGCGCTCCTACCTGTCGAAGCTCTCCAGCGGCGACGCCGAGGGGGCACTCGCCCTGGCCGATGTCGATGTGCCGGTCGAGGAGCGCACGCTGCTGACCAACGAGGTGCTCAGCAGCGCAGCCGCGCGCCCGGACAGCATCTCGATCACCGACACCGAGGTCGACGGCGATACCGCGGTCGTGACAGCCGAGTTCGACCTCGGCGGTTCGAAGAGCGACGTCCGGATCGACGTGCGCAAAGTCGGCAAACGCGGGATCTTCTTCAACGACTGGCGGCTGGCCTCGCCGAACCTCGGCCGTGTCGTCGTCGAGACCCCGAACCTCAGCCAGGTCAACGTCAACGGCGTGACCGTCCCGACAGCCGACGGCATGCTCAGTCTGCCGGCCTTCCCGGCGCTCTACACTGTCAGCCTCGCCGAATCGTCGGACTATCTGGAGGCCGATGAGGTGCAGACGCGGGCGTTCTTCGAAGGCACCTCCGCAGAGGAAGCAGGCGGGGAGCTGCCGATCCTGGAGGCCACTCCCACGCAGGCGTTCACCGATGAGGTCAACAAGCAGGTGCGCAGTCTGCTCGACTCGTGCGCGGGCAAGGCGGAGACCGAACCGGCTGGCTGCCCGTTCGGCTCCCGGTCGGCAAGCTACTCCGATGTCACGAACGTCAAATGGTCGATCGAGGAGTACCCGGACATCAGCCTGAGCGACAGCGGCGGTTACGGGTTCGGCTACGGCGATTCCGAGCCGAGCGACGGCTCGAAGTGGCGCATCACCTCGGAGTCCACCGGATCCGCGCTCATCACCGGCAGGTACAGCCTGTTCGGAGATTCTGAGAGCTACGACAACACCGTGAGCTTCGACGTCTCCGGCACCGCCGAGATCGTCGATGGCAAGGTCGTCATTAGTGTCGAGGAGGACAGCGGATACTGATGGTCAGTCTCGCCGGGGCCGGAAGGGAGACAATCGATCACTGCTGCTATTGAGAGCCCTGTTGCCGAACTGTCATGCCGCAGGACAGCGGTGACAGTCCCGGGCTCTTGGCGGTGACACTTCTGTGGTTCTCATGGCCGTGTGAAGACGACTGAGCCTGCTGATGCGCGTATCCGTCTCGCGATCTCGCAGTGGCCCTATGACGCGGCGTTGGAAGCCTCGGGGTGGGATCACGATCCGATCAGCGGGTGGACGACAAGATGACAGCGATGGATCTGGCGGCCCCGTCAACGGACTTGGCGCGGTTCTTCCGCGAGCGAGGTGTGGCCCGGGCCGAGCCGATAAGAGCCACTCACATTACAGAACGGCAACGGTCAGGCTGAACGCTAGCCGCCGTCAACCGCGCGCGCACGCCGAACAGACGAGGTCTCACGGCTGCCTCTTGGATTCATCAATTCCTTTACACGTGTTCTCACGGTCACACAGCACCATTTAACGTAGGTGACAGGTTGCCGTTCCAGGCAGGCTGACGAATCGCACCTGACAGAACTCATGGAGGAAGAATGAGAATCTCGCTGAAGGCACGATGGATCGTCGCTCTGCTGTTGCTCGCGATCGGAAGCCAGGCGCTCGCTTTCGCTCCGGGAATGCACGATTCTGCTGCCGTGCTTTGGGGCTTGTCACTCGTGTTCCTCGTAACGGCACTGGTGCTCGCGGTTCAGCGATACCGGTCATCTCGGCGGGGAGCCAGTAGATAGCATCTCGCCTCTCAGCACGGTCCCTTCGGTCAGGACTGCTGGAGACTTCTCACTCAGACGCAGCGTGAGCGTTATCGTCCCCGCAACCGGATTTCCAAGCAGCCGTCCGCCGACACATGTCTCACGAGCTGCCACGGGCCGGCAGGGATCGTCTCCCCACCGGCCCGTTGTCGCAGCCAGCCTCAGGCGCGCGGCCTGCTGGGCTCAGTCCTGCGGCTTACAGCTCCTGAGTGCCTGCCGATTCGGCATGCGCCTGACCTCCCTCATCGGGCGTGTCGTCGGACCGGGCAGCAGCGGCATTGGCGCTGTCCGCCTCGGGAATGGCTCCCGTGCCGTCCTCGTCCTCAGCCGCATCCGCACCGACCTTCACCGGGGCACGGTCCTCGTCGACGCCGCGGAACGTGAACACCGCATCGGTGCCCTCGCCTTCGACGTCGACGTAGACAGTCTGGCCGGAGCGCAGCTCGTCGAACAGGATCCGCTCGGAGAGCTGATCCTCGATCTCCTGCTGGATGGTGCGGCGCAGCGGGCGCGCGCCGAGCACCGGGTCGTAGCCGCGGTCGGCGAGCGTGTCCTTGGCCTTCTGGGTCAGCTCGATGCGCATGCCCTGGTCGGCCATCCGCTCGTCGAGGCGTGCGAGGAACAGATCGACGATCCGGACGATCTCCTCCTTCTGCAGCTGCGGGAACACGATCGTGTCATCGACACGGTTGAGGAACTCCGGACGGAAGTGCTGCTTGAGCTCTTCGTTCACGCGCTGCTTCATGCGCTCGTAGTTCGTCGTCGTATCGCCCTCGACCTGGAAACCCATCTGCTGGCCCTTGGCGATATCGCGGGTGCCGAGGTTCGTCGTCATGATGATGATCGTGTTCTTGAAGTCGACCTCCCGGCCCTGCGAGTCGGTCAGGCGGCCGTCTTCGAGGATCTGCAGCAGCGAGTTGAAGATATCGCTGTGCGCCTTCTCGACCTCATCGAAGAGCACGACGGAGAACGGCTTGCGGCGGACCTTCTCGGTCAGCTGGCCGCCCTCTTCGTAGCCGACGTATCCCGGAGGCGAACCGAACAGCCGCGAAACGGTGTGCTTCTCGGAGAACTCACTCATATCAAGCGAGATGAGCGCAGACTCGTCACCGAACAGGAACTCCGCCAGCGCCTTGGCCAGCTCGGTCTTGCCGACACCGGTGGGGCCGGCGAAGATGAACGAGCCCGAGGGACGCTTCGGGTCCTTGAGGCCGGCACGGGTGCGGCGGATCGCACGCGAGACCGACTTGATGGCATCGTTCTGACCGATGATGCGCTTGTGCAGCTCGTCTTCCATCCGCAGCAGACGCGAGGACTCCTCCTCGGTGAGCTTGAAGATCGGGATGCCGGTGGCCGAGGCGAGCACATCAGCGATGAGCTCCTCGTCGACGATCGCCGACTGGTCCTTCTTGCCCGAGCGCCACTCCTTCTCAGCTTGATCCTTCTCGGCCTGCAGCTTCATCTCGGTGTTGCGCTCATCGGCGGCCAGCTCGAAGTTCTGCTTGTCGATCGCAGCTTCCTTGCGCTGCCGTGCCTCGGTGATCTTCTCCTCGAGCTCCTTGAGCTCCGGCGGGGCCGACAGCCGCGAGATCCGCAGCTTCGCACCAGCCTCGTCGATGAGGTCGATCGCCTTGTCCGGCAGGAACCGGTCGTTGATGTAGCGATCCGAGAGGTTGACCGCCGATGCCAGCGCCGCATCGGTGATCGTGACCTTGTGGTGCGATTCGTAACGATCGCGCAGGCCCTTGAGGATCTTGATGGCGTCCGACAGGGTCGGCTCCGGCACCTGGATCGGCTGGAACCGGCGTTCGAGCGCGGCGTCCTTCTCGATGTTCTTGCGGTACTCATCGAGCGTCGTCGCACCGATCGTCTGCAGCTCACCGCGGGCGAGCATCGGCTTGAGGATCGAAGCCGCATCGATCGCGCCCTCAGCGGCGCCGGCACCCACGAGCGTGTGGATCTCGTCGATGAACAGGATGATGTCGCCGCGGGTGCGGATCTCCTTGAGGACCTTCTTCAGCCGCTCCTCGAAGTCACCGCGGTAGCGCGAACCGGCCACGAGGGAGCCGAGGTCGAGGGTGTAGAGCTGCTTGTCCTCCAGGATCTCCGGCACGTCACCGCGCACGATCGCCTGGGCCAGGCCCTCGACGACGGCGGTCTTGCCGACGCCGGGCTCGCCGATGAGGACGGGGTTGTTCTTCGTCCGGCGCGAGAGCACCTGCATGACGCGCTGCATCTGCTCGGTGCGGCCGATGACCGGGTCGAGCTTGCCCTCCCGCGCAGCAGCGGTGAGGTTGCGGCCGAACTGGTCGAGCACGAGCGAACCGGACGGGGTGCCCTCCTCACGGCCGCCGGTGGATGCGCCGACCGGCTCCTTGCCCTGGTAGCCGGAGATGAGCTTGATGACTTCCTGACGCACCCGCGCCAGGTCCGCGCCGAGCTTGACGAGCACCTGTGCGGCCACGCCTTCGCCTTCGCGGATGAGCCCGAGCAGGATGTGCTCGGTGCCGATGTACGTGTGGCCCAACTGCAGCGCCTCGCGCAGGCTGAGCTCCAGGACCTTCTTGGCCCGGGGTGTGAACGGGATGTGACCGCTGGGGGCCTGCTGGCCCTGGCCGATGACCTCGGTGACCTGGTCGCGCACCTGCTCAAGTGAGATGCCCATACCTTCCAGCGCCTTCGCAGCGATGCCCTCACCTTCGTGGATGAGGCCGAGCAGGATGTGCTCGGTGCCGATGTAGTTGTGCTTGAGGATCTTGGCCTCTTCCTGTGCAAGCACCACTACGCGTCGGGCACGATCTGTGAACCGCTCAAACATTTGCCCTCCTCGGTCTGTCGATTCCTCTGACTCTAACCAAGGCGGCGCCGGATTTATTGCCGTTTCGCCGTCAGCCGAACGGCATTCGGCTCCTGGCGAAATTCAGTGCGGCCCGGCTGGGAATCTGCCCTGAGAACAGCGCAGCGGGCCCAGCCGAGATGGCTGGGCCCGCTGCCGAGGCGCCCCGTGCCCGAGGCGGCGGCTGGGATCAGTGCGCGTTGTCGTAGGCCTCGATGATCTCGGCAGGGATGCGGCCGCGGTCGGAGACCTGGTAGCCCTGTCCCTGCGCCCACTTGCGGATCTTCGGGGTGTCTGCGCGCGAGCCGGGCGAGCGGCGGCTGCGTCCGGTGCCGCCGCGGGCGCCGCGGGCCGGGTTAGCGACCCGGCGGGCGCGCTCGATGAACGGCGCGAGGGCCTCACGCAGCTTGGCTGCGTTCTCACTCGAGAGCTCGATCTCGTAGTGTCCCTGGTCGATGGAGAACGAGACCGTCTCAGCGGCATCCGTGCCATCGAAATCGTCGGTGAGCACAAGCTTCATTTCACGTGCCATAGAAAGCCTTTCAGTTGTGAGGTTCAGTGCCGCGACGTTTCGTCTGCATCCTGTGCGGCGGGTTCGGACTGGTTCTCATCGGTCTTCTCCCGCGCTTCTGCAGCGGCCTCGTCGGGGCGCTTCTCTTCCTGTTTCTCGGAGTCTTCCAGTTCAGCGTAATACCGGTCCATTTCCCGCCGTTCGATGCTGTCGGCGCGGATGATGGCACGGATAACGTACCAGAACAGCAGCGCCACACACAGCGATGGCAGAAGGACTTTGACGTATTCCACAACTGATCCTAACCCTGATCGACTCTTATGTACACCGTCACCGAATCATCCACCTGATGATTCATCTGCTGATCAATGAATCCGCAGCTATCGATAACCTCGGGCACTGAACTCACGAATGCGCGGGAAGCGGCTCAACTCTCTATCGGCTTGATGAGCGGGAAGAGGATGGTCTCACGGATTCCCAGACCGGTCAGAGCCATGATGAGCCGGTCGATTCCCATGCCCATTCCGCCGCTGGGCGGCATTCCGTATTCCATCGCCATGAGGAAGTCCTCATCGAGGCGCATCGCCTCGTCATCGCCCTTCGCAGCGTCCTTGGCCTGGGCTTCGAAGCGCTCCCGCTGCACCACCGGGTCGACGAGCTCGGAGTAGCCGGTGGCCAGCTCGAAGCCGCGCACATAGAGATCCCACTTCTCCACCACGCCCGGCTTCTCCCGGTGGCTGCGCACCAGCGGCGAGGTGTCGACCGGGAAGTCGACGACGAATGTCGGTTCCCACAGGCGGTCGGAGTGGAAGTGCTCCCACAGCTCCTCGACGTATTTTCCGTGTGAGCGGAAAACGCCGTCGAGATCGACATTGTGCTCATCGGCAATTGCGGTGAGTTCCTCCAGTGTGGTTTCCGGGGTGATCTCCCGGCCCACCTCTGCGGAGAGCGATTCGTACATGCTGACAACCGCCCAGTCGCCTCCGAAGTCGTATTGCGTTCCATCGGACAGCGTCACCGTCAGCGAGCCGGTGGCTTCCTTTGCGGCGTTCTGGATGAGCTCCTGTGTGAGCTTCGCGATCGAATGATAATCACCATATGCCTGATATGCCTCCAGCATCGCGAACTCCGGCGAATGCGTGGAATCTGCGCCTTCATTGCGGAAATTGCGATTGATCTCGAAGACGTTCTCCAGTCCGCCGACGACGGCGCGCTTGAGGAACAGCTCCGGGGCGATCCGCAGGAACAGGTCGATGTCATAGGCATTCATATGGGTGCGGAACGGACGCGCCGCGGCACCGCCGTGCAGGGTCTGCAGCATCGGCGTCTCGATCTCGGTGAAGCCCTGCGCGTCGAAGGTCGCGCGCAGCGACTGCATGATCTTCGCCCGGGTCTGCACGGTCGTGCGCGCCTGCTCCCGGGTGATGAGGTCGAGGTAGCGCTGACGGACGCGCGTCTCGTCGGTCAGCTCGGTGTGCAGCGCCGGCAGCGGGCGCAGCGCCTTGGCCGCGATCGCCCACTCGTCGACCATGACGGACAGCTCGCCGCGCTTTGACTTGATGACATTGCCGTGCAGGTAGACGTGATCGCCCAGGTCGACATCGGACTTCCAGTCGTCCAGCCGCTCGGCGCCGACGACCTTCTGCGAGAGCATGCCCTGCAGGCGGGTGCCGTCACCGGACTGCAGGGTGACGAAGCACAGCTTGCCGGTGTTGCGCACGAACACGACGCGGCCGGCCACGCCGACGACGTCCTCGGTCTCCTCACCGGGCTCCAGATTCGGATGGGCGGCCCGCACCTCGACGAGGGTGTGCGTGCGGTTGACGGCGACCGGGTAGGCCTCCTGACCCGACGCGAGCAGCCGGGCGCGCTTCTCCTTGCGGATGCGCTGCTGTTCGGGGTCGAGATGTTCAGGGGTCTCTTCGGGCGCACCAGCCGGTGCCGTGACGTTCTCTGGCATGTCTCCAGGGTACTAAGCGCGCCCGCCTGTCAACGAATCCGCCGGTTCCCGCTCCCGAGGTGGGGGTCCGTTCCCGAGGCGTGGGTCACGTTCGGGAGGTCAGTCGCGTCGGCCGAGCAGCTCGTGCATGGCCCGTGCCTGCTCGGCGGTGATGGTGCCGTTGGTCAGCGCCCGGGAGATCGTCGCCTTCGCCATGGCGGTGTAGGCGTCGGCGGCGTCGAGCGAGCCGGAGGTCGCACTGTATTCGGCCAGGGCGTCGAGGTGGGCGGCCACCGTGCCGGTATCACCGCGGCTCACCGGCCCGGTCAGGGCCGAGGGACCGGCCTGCAGGGTGTTGGACACGCTCGCCTCGACGAGCGAGCGCAGCACCCGGGCGGGGTCGTCGATGCCGACGCTTGCGAGGATGTCGAGCGACTGGCTGAGGATCGCCACCGTGTGGTTGGCGGCATGGGCGATGGCCGCGTGGTAGAGCGCCCGGTCGGCTTCGGCGACGATGATGGGCTCGGCGCCGATCTCGACGACGAGGGCCTGGCCGATCGGCAGCACCGGCTTCGCCGCCGTCACCGCGATCGTCGATGCGCGCAGCCGCGGCAGGTCGACCGAGGTGCCGGTGAAGGACAGCGAGGGGTGCAGGGCGATCGCGAAGGCGCCGCTGGCAGCGGCTGGTTCGAGCACCTCGGTGCCGTACATCCCGGCGCAGTGCATGACGATCTGGCCGGGCCGGAAGCTGCCGAGCTTCGCCAACCCTGAGACGAGTTCGGCCAGCACGTCATCGCTGACGGTGAAGAGGACGAGCTCGGAGCGTTCGACGAGCGTTTCGACATCGAGGATCGGCACTCCGGGCAGCATCGCTTCGGCCCGGTCACGGGAGGCCTGGGAGGAGGCGGTGGTGCCGACGATCGCATGGCCGGCCGCGCGCAGGGCATTGCCCATGACGGCGCCGACGCGCCCGCAGCCCACGATGCCGATGCCCAGCCGGGTCTGGTCCTCATGGTTCACCGCGTTCCTCCTTCGTGCCGGGGTGGTGTGCGCTGTCCGACCAGCTCCTGTCCGACCGTCTGCTGTGCTGCTGCCGGTGCCCGCCCGTCGAGGACCTCACGAGCGGACCGGGTGCGCTCGGCATGGTCGAAGAAGAACTGCCAGCTGACCGGGATCGACTGGTGCAGCACGCAGGCGGCGATCGGCCCGGCGGTGGAGTCGAGGTTGATGCTGGCGAGATCGAAGCGGCGCTGTAGGGGCCCCTGGTGCCAGCGCATCGACTGCACGCGGGCGTGCGGGGTGCAGGTGACCTGCCGGATGAACCAGCCGGAGCGGATGATGAGCATCGAACCGGTCACCGTCCACCCGTTGCGCCGATAGGTCAGCGGATCGAGCCACCGGCTGGAGGCTGGCTGGCGGACGAAGCGCTGCTCGACGGCGCTGAGGGCGGCCGGGTCGGTGTCGGTGATCTCTGCGGCCCGGCCGGCATACATCGCCGCGGCGAAGAGGGTGTGCGTATCGATGCCGTCGGCCGGCTGCGGGTCGGGCAGGGCGAGGGCGAGCATCATGAGCGCCTGCTCCCGGCTGCCGACCGGCAGCAGCACGTTGTCGCCGTCCCCGTCGCCGGTCTCCCCGCCGGCCATGTTGAACTCGACCTTCCACCAGCCGGTGAGCCGCCACAGCAGCGGCTGACGCATCCGCACCGCCTGGATGCGCTCGAGGCGGATCGTGCGCCGGGACGTCGAGAACAGTCCTCGGGCCACCTGCAGTCCGTCCTCAGACAGGCTGGCGGAGAAGTTCGCGTTGGTGAACGTGCTGCGCACAGCGGCGAACAGCCCGAAGACCACCGGCAGGAAGCTCAGCCCGACCGTCAGGCTGATCCGGCCGGGGAAGAACACCGTCATGATCGTGAAGAATCCCACTGCTGCGGCCAGCAGCACGACCGTGACGATCATCCCGAGCGTGAACAGCTGGGAGAGGACGACGATGTGGGCGGGGATCCTGAGGATCCGCCCTTCGGCATCGGTGCGAGCCGCCACCCGGTAGGGGGCCAGGACCTCGTCGAGGGTCTGCTCAGCATCGGCGGTGACCTCGCCGGCGGCTCCGTGGACGGCGCGCATGACGCGGGCGCCGAGCGTGTCGCCGGTGCGCAGCTCGCGGGCGTGGACGCCGGGCTGGGCGATCGCGGTCCCCTCGCCCGTGCCCGAGGCGGTGCTCGCCCGGCCGTCGGCGGGACCCTCTGCTGGGGTGGGCTCGCCTGCGCGGGTGCCCGGCGCCTCGGGCGCGGTGCGCTGCTTAGCCGCCCGCACCCGGGTGAGCATGTCAGCGCGCAGGGTCTCGGCCTGGCTGCGGGTGAGGTAGGCGATCTCGATCTTCGAGTCCGAGCCGCCGGCGACGTCGAAGACGAGGCCGGCCAATCCGAAGAGGCGCGGGACGATCTTCTGGTAGACGTCGATGGACTGGACGCGGTCGAGGCGGGCCGAGCGCAGCTTGCGGTTGATGAGGGTCTCGCGCAGGTAGACGCCTTCGTCGTCGACGCGGTAGCTCATCGCCCGCCACAGCAGGTAGTTGATGAGCCCGGCGATGAGGAAGAACGCGACGACCGCCGCCGCGACCCACAGCAGCCGGTTCTCCCCCAGCCAGGCGAAGAAGCCCATATCCGGGGTGCGGCCCTCGCGGATCGCTGCGATGACATCGTCGATGACCGACTGGCCGAAGGCGATGAGGCCGGCGATCATCGCGAGGAACACGGCGATGAGGTTGATCGCCGGTGTCAGCGGGTGGACGCGCTTCCAGCCGGTGTCACCGGCCGGGGCGTCGACGGCCGGCGGCAGGGAGCTGTCAGGCTGTGCGCTGGCAGGCTGGCCGGGTGCGGGCTGGTCCATCACAGGCCCGCCAGCTGGGACTCACCGCGGGTGGCCAGCTCATCGCGCAGCCGTTCGGCCTCGGCACGCGGCAGACCGGGAATCGTCGCATCGGTCGAGGCCGAGGCGGTGTGCAGCTCGACGCCGGCCAGACCGAACATCCGCTCGATCGGCCCGGAGGACACTTCGACGTACTGCAGCCGGCCGTAGGGCACGACCGAGGTGGTGTGGAACATGATGCCGTGGCGCACGAGCAGGTCGGAGGCGCGTTCGGCGTAGCCGAGGGCCTTCGTCTGCCGGAAGATGAGCCACACAGCGAAGATCGCCCAAGCGGCGATGACCGGCAGGCCGATCCACAACAGCGGCTTCCAGAACAGGATGCCGACGGTAAGGACGACGATGAGCGCGCCGACCAGGAAGATCGCCTCGGTCAGCAGCCGCGCGTAGGCGTACTTGCGGTCCACCGGCTGGAAGGCGACCCCGGCCTCGGGCGGGGGCAGCGGGCCCGGCTGCACCGGGCGCTGGGGTGGCTCCGGCTGGCGGGGCGGCTGCGGGGGCGGGGCGGGGGTGCTCATGCGGTATCGGCTCCTGCGGTGTCGTCAGGTGGGAGTTGGCAGAAGGATTCGACGACGAGTCCGACGACCATGACGATGGCGGCGGCTGCGACGGCCAGCAGCATCCCGCCGGCCTGTTCGGCGCGCACGCCGGCGGCGCTGACGACGAGGTACATGGTGCCGCCGAGGTACCAGCCGGTCAGCAGCGACCCGGCCAGTGCCGCGGCCTTGGCCATCATCGCCACGCGGGCGGCCCTGACGTGGTCGAGTTCCTTGGTGCGGTCGCCGTCGTTCCACTTCTTGATCGGCCAGCCGAGGATGAGCAGCACGATCGACAGCGCGAGCATGCCGAGGATCGCCGGCCACGGCAGCCCCGGCAGCGCCTGGCCGAGGGACTCCCAGATGTAGTTGAAGCCCAGTGCCGCGATGATGCCGAGCACTCCCCAGGTCAGCAGCTGAGCCGGTTTCGTCTGCGTCATGGCCCGATCGCCTCGCCGGTATCGCGCAGTCCGCCGCCGTCATCGGCGCGGGTGAGTGCAGTGGTGATCGGCACCGTGCCCGAGGCGGTGGTCACCGTGGCCGCGGGACGCAGCTGCGCCCAGGGGGCGAGCACGAAGGCGCGTTCGGCTGCCCTGGGGTGGGGCAGAACGAGCTGGCCGGTCTCGCAGGTGATCTCGGCGGCCGCGTCGTCGAGGGCGCCGGGCCGGCTGCAGCGGATGAGGTCGATGTCGAGGATGCGCGGGCCCCAGCGGATCTCGCGGGTCCGCCCGTGGGCCAGTTCGATGCCCTGGCACACACCGAGCAGTTGCAGCGGGCTCAGCTCGGTCGTCACGATCGCGACAGCGTTGGTGAAGTCGGGCTGGTCGATCCCGCCGACCGGCTTGGTCGCAAAGGCCGTCGAGGCGGCACCGATGCTGATGTCCGGGTGGGCGTCAAGTGCGCTGAGCGCAGCGCGCAGCGCCTCGAGCGGCTGGCCGAGGTTGGCGCCGAGCCCGAGCACTGCCTGCAGCGAGCCGGCCGGTGCCTCAGGAGCGGGACGGGTGATGGTGACGCTGACGTCATCGAAGGCGACCGGCACGGGAGCGGCGGGCTTGTGCACGGTGACGGTGGCGCTCGCAGCGACGGTGAGGCAGTGCTCGGCGATGCGCTCGGCGAGTGTTTCGATGAGGTTGAGCGGCTCACCTGCGATGATCGCGGCGATCTCCTCAGCCAGCGTGCCGTAGTCGGCGGTGTCGATGAGCGCATCGGAGGCGGCCGCAGCGCGCGTGCTCGTGTGCAGGGTGACGTCGATGATGAAGTCCTGGCCCTCGCGGCGCTCGAAGTCGAAGACGCCGTGGTAGCCGTACACCTTCAGCCCGGTCAGCGTGATGCTGTCGGCTGTCTGCAGACTCTCGGCCATTGTGCCTCCCCTGTCGTGTCGTCCTCGATCTCTACCGTACTGCGCCCGGCGGTTTCGCGCTGTGCGCTCAGGTGGGCCAGGAGGGCCGGTGCTCCGCGTCCGAGGCGCCGGCCGGATTCTCCGGCAGATCCAGCGGCAGCGGGGCCGCCTGCGGGCGGTGGGCGGCGAGCGCCTCGGCGACCTGTGCGGCGATGCGGGAGGCGCGCGGTTCGTGCACGCGCACCGCCCAGGCACCGGCCTGGGCCGAGAGCATCGTGAGCGCTGCGGTGGCGGCGTCGCGGTCGGCGAGGGACACCTCGGCGGCGGTGCCGTCACCCAGCAGGGTGGCGAGGAAGCGCTTGCGGCTGGCGGCCACGAGCAGGCGCGGGCCGAGCTCGGTGAAGCGCTGGATCTGGGCGAGCAGCTGCCAGTTGTGCTCGGCGTTCTTCGAGAACCCGATGCCCGGGTCGATGATGATGTCGTCGTCGGCGACACCGGCGGCGCGTGCGGCGTCAATGCGCTCGCTGAGCTCGGCCTGAACTTCGGCGACGGCATCGTCGTAGTGGAAGCGGGCGCCGGCGTCGCTCAGCAGCCCGCGCCAGTGCATGAGGATGATCGGCACGCCGGCATCGGCTGCGACGGTGAGCATCTCGGCTTCGGCCTGGCCGGCGGAGACGTCATTGATGATCGCGGCGCCGGCGTCGAGGGCCCGGCGGGCGACCGCGGCGCGCATCGTGTCGATGCTGATGACCGCGCCATGGCCGGCGAGCTCCTCGATGACGGGGATGACGCGGCGCAGCTCCTCTTCGGCGCTCACGCGCGCGCTGCCCGGGCGGGTCGACTCGCCGCCGATGTCGATGATGTCGCTGCCCTCGGCCAGCAGCTCCAGGCCGTGGTCGACGGCGGCGCGGAAGTCGAACCACCGGCCGCCGTCGGAGAACGAGTCGGGGGTGACATTGAGGATGCCCATGATCTGGGTGCGCATCTCAGCTGCTCCTTGGGTTCGCGGCGGACGGGTGGCGGGTGCGGCGGACGGGGTCAGCGGCCGAGGATGAGGCTCATCGCCTCGGCCCGGGAGGCGGCCGCGCGCAGCTGGCCGCGCACCGCCGAGGAGATCGTCGTGGCGCCGGGCTTCTGCACGCCGCGCATCGACATGCACAGGTGTTCGGCTTCGATGACGACGATCGCCCCGCGCGGCTGCAGGTGCTCGACGATCGCATCGGCGATCTGGCTCGTGAGCCGCTCCTGGACCTGCAGGCGGCGGGCATAGACCTCGACGAGGCGGGCGAGCTTCGACAGCCCGGTCACCTTGCCCTCCGGGCCGGGAATGTAGCCGATGTGGGCTTCGCCGTGGAAGGGCACGAGATGGTGTTCGCAGGTCGAGTACATCTCGATGCCGCGCACGAGCACCATCTCGTCGTAGCCGACGTCGAAGACGGTGCTGAGCACATCAGCGCCGTCCTTGTGCAGGCCGGAGAACATCTCATCGCAGGCGCGCGCGACCCGGGCGGGGGTATCGAGCAGGCCCTCACGGTCGGGGTCCTCGCCGATCGCGAAGAGGAACTCCCGCACGGCTGCTTCGATGCGGGGCTGATCGACCATCTCAGCGGCCGTCCTGCCAGGGACCCTGCGGGCCGGGCTGTGGGGGCTGGGCCTCGGGATCGGCCTGGCGGCGCGGCGGCACGTCGATCGGCGGGCGGTCGGACACCGGCCGGTCGTCGTGGGCGAGCCACACCTCGCGCTTGGCGCGTTTGCGCACCTCGGCGAAGATCTCCTGCAGCTGCTGCTGGTTGAGGGTCTCCTTGTCCAGCAGCTCATAGGCGAGGCGGTCGAGGATGTCGCGGTTGGTCGTCAGCGCCCAGTAGGCATCCGCATGCGCATCGTCGATGAGGGTGCGCACCTCGGTATCGATCGTCTGCATCGTGCGGTCGGCGTAGACGTCGTCGTGGCCGTAGCCCTTGCCGGCGAACGGCTCGGAGGACTCATCGCCGACCTTCACCATGCCGAGCTTCTCGCTCATGCCGTACTGGGTGACCATCTTCCGCGCGATCGAGGTGGCCTTCTCGATGTCGTTCGAGGCGCCGGTGGTCGGATCGTGGAAGACGATCTCCTCCGCCACGCGGCCGCCCATCGCATAGGCGAGCTGGTCGAGCAGCTGATTGCGGGTCGTCGAATAGCGGTCCTCGTTCGGCAGCACCATCGTGTAGCCCAGGGCGCGGCCGCGCGGCAGGATCGTCACCTTCGTCACCGGGTCGGTGTCGTTCATCGCCGCCGCCACGAGCGCGTGACCGCCCTCGTGATAGGCGGTGACGAGCCGCTCATGATCGTTCATGAGGCGGGTGCGCTTCTGCGGGCCGGCGATGACGCGGTCGATCGCCTCGTCGATGATCTTCATATCGATGACGGTCTTCGCCGACCGGGCCGTCAGCAGCGCGGCCTCATTGAGCACATTGGCCAGATCCGCGCCGGAGAACCCGGGCGTGCGCTTGGCGACCATCGCCAGATCGACATCGGGGGCCAGCGGCTTGTTGCGGGCGTGGACCTGCAGGATGCGCTGGCGGCCCTGCATGTCCGGGGCCTCGACCTGCACCTGGCGGTCGAAGCGGCCCGGGCGCAGCAGCGCCGGGTCGAGGACATCGGGGCGGTTGGTCGCGGCGATGAGGATGACGTTGGTGGTGGCGTCGAAGCCGTCCATCTCGACGAGCAGCTGGTTGAGGGTCTGCTCGCGTTCATCGTGGCCGCCGCCCATGCCGGCGCCGCGCTGACGGCCGACGGCGTCGATCTCATCGATGAAGATGATGCACGGCGAGTTGTTCTTCGCCTGCTCGAACAGGTCGCGCACACGCGAAGCGCCGACGCCGACGTACATCTCGACGAAGTCCGAACCGGAGATCGAGTAGAACGGCACCCCGGCCTCACCGGCGACGGCCTTGGCGAGCAGGGTCTTGCCGGTGCCGGGCGCGCCGTAGAGCAGCACACCCTTGGGGATCTTCGCGCCGACGTCCTGGAACTTCTTCGGCTCGGCGAGGAACTCCTTGATCTCCTCAAGCTCTTCGAGCGCTTCGTCGACACCGGCGACATCGGCGAAGGTGACGTCCGGGTTCTCCTTGTTGACGAGCTTGGCCTTCGACTTGCCGAAGTTCATGATCCCGCGTCCGGCACCCGACATCTGGGAGAGCAGGAACCAGAAGACGATGAAGATGATGACGAACGGGATGAGGTTGATGAGCAGGCTGGTGAACCAGCTCTGCTTGGGCACCTCATCGGTGAAGCCCTTCTTCGGATCCGCCTTGCTGACCGCCTCGATGACGTCATCGCCGCGGGGTTCGACGTAGAAGAACTGGACGTTCTTGCCGTAGTTCTTGTCCTCGTGGGTGAAGTCCTTCGTCAGCACGAGGTCGACGCGCTGGTCGTTGTCGATGATCTTGACCTGCTCGACGGTGTCGCCTTCGAGCAGCTTGAGGCCCTGATTGGTATCGATGCGCTGGAATCCGCCGCCGATGAGCATCGTGCCGATCGAGACGATGATGATCGCCAGCAGGATCCACACGAGCGGCCCGCGCGCCAGCTTCTTCATCGTCGGGCGGTTGTTCTTCGTTTCTGCCATTGATCCTTCCAGGACTGATCTGTGCTCAGGGCTCAGGGACGCCGGGCTGCCCGGCCTGCGCTGACCGGGCATCGTCCCGCCGGGGCGTGACTCCCTGAGGATACAAGAGCCCAGCCTAGTGGGATTGTCTGGGGAGCCGCTGACTCAGGCGCCGCCGCGGAGCTCCGGCTGCCGCCTCAGGCGTAGACGTGGGGGGCGAGGGTGGCGATGAAGGGCACGTTGCGGTACTTCTCGGCGTAGTCGAGGCCGTAGCCGATGACGAACTCATTGGGCACATCGAAGCCGACGTATTTGACGTCGATGTCGACCTTGAGCGCCTCGAGCTTGCGCAGCATCGTGCAGATCTCCACCGAGGCAGCCCCGCGCGAACGCAGATTCGCCAGCAGCCACGACAGGGTGAGACCGGAGTCGATGATGTCCTCGACGATGAGGACGTGCTGATCCTTCAGATCCGTGTCGAGGTCCTTGAGGATCCGCACGACACCGGAGGACTTGGTGCCCGAACCGTAGGAGGACACCGCCATCCAGTCCATCCGCAGCGGCGAGTGCAGCGCCCGAGCCAGATCGGCCATCACCATGACCGCGCCCTTGAGCACGCCCACCAGCAGCACATCCTTGCCCGCATAGTCGCGATCGATGTCCGCGGCCAGCTCGACGAGCCGGTGCTTGATCTGCGCTTCGGTGACGAGAATCCGCTCGATGTCGGTGCCGAGGTCCTTTTCATCCACAGTGGTCAGCTCCTTGTCCGCCGGCGAGTCCTCGCCCTGCGCCTGTTCACCTGATGCTGTTCGTCACCAACACTATCGCGCATCGGCGGCGCGTGGCGCATCGCAGCCGCTGTCTCTCAGCTGCTGGTGCGCAGCCGCTGGAACCGCAGCCCGGCCGGACCCTGCCCGCGGCGGGTGCGCACCACCTCGGCGGCGGAGGGAACCGACACCTTCCCGAGCCGCCGGCCGGTGGCGAGCGCGTCGACGGCGCTGATGTGGGCGGCGGTGACCTCCTGCGGGCGGGCGGTGAGCGCGTGCAGCCAGCTGCGCAGCAGGCGGGTGCGGAGCGCCGCCGGCAGCGCGGCCAAGGAGGCGCGGGTCTCCGTTCCCGAGGTGTGAGTCGCCTGGACGGCGGCGGCCCAGCCGTCGAGGGCGTCGGCGTCGGCTGCGAGCTGGGTGCCGGTGCGGGCGAGCGCCTCGCTGATGCCGGGCCCGAGCGCGGCTTCGAGCGCCGGCAGCGCCTGGGTGCGGGCCCGCACGCGGGCATAGGCCGGGTCGTCGTTCATCGGATCGTGCCAGACGGGCAGGCCGCGGGCCGCCGCCGAGGCGGTGGTCTGGTCGCGGGTGATGTCGAGCAGCGGCCGCCACACCGGGCAGCCGTCCACCTCGCTCACCGCGCGCATGCCGGCCACGGAGCGGGCGCCGGAGCCGCGGGCCAAGCCGAGCAGCACGGTCTCGGCCTGGTCGTCGCGGGTGTGGGCGGTGAGCACCGCGGCGGCGCCGATGTCGCGCCGGTGCTCATCGAGGGCGGCGTAGCGGGTGGTGCGGGCGGCGGCTTCGAGGCCGGCAGGCCCGGCCGTGACCGGCCGGGTGAGCACGACGGTCGGCAGGCCGGCGGCGGTGAGATGCTCGCAGACGGCGGCGCACACCTCGGCGGTGGCCGGCTGCAGCTGGTGGTCGACGGTCGCAGCGGAGAGTTCGATGGGCCGGCCGGCAGCGGTGAGCCCGGTTGGGCGGGTGGCGAGGAAGGCGGCGGCATCGGCCAGGGCGAAGGAGTCCGGGCCCCCGGAGACGGCGATGATGAGCCGGACGGGGTTGGCGGGCAGCGCGGCGACGGCGGTCTCGAGGTGGCCGCGCAGGGCGGTGCGGATCGCAGCGGTGGCCGGGTCGAGGCGGGGGCGCCGGGCGGTCACGGGAGCTCCGAGGTGGTGGGCGCGGCCACCTCGGCGGCGGGACGGTCGAGGACGCGGGCGATCCAGGCGCGGGGGTGCTCGATCTCGTGCAGACTCGGCAGGTGCTCGGGGCTCTCCCACACGCGGTTGAGGCCGGCGTGCCCGCAGCGGCGCACGACGGCGCGGACGAAGGCGGTGCCGCGGGTGTACTGGGCGAGCTTCTCGTCGATGCCGAGCACCCGGTTGATGATC
Organism: Brevibacterium otitidis; assembly: GCF_042429315.1. Taxonomy (NCBI): domain Bacteria; kingdom Bacillati; phylum Actinomycetota; class Actinomycetes; order Micrococcales; family Brevibacteriaceae; genus Brevibacterium; species Brevibacterium otitidis. Next base: position 77,816 of record NZ_JBHMAU010000132.1, read on the forward strand.
GCGCGGATCCCGGTGGCGGCGTGCCGGTGGTCGTCGAAGGCCGCGCGGATGCGGCGCACGCTCGGGATGACGCGCGGGCCGACGGCGTCCATGACGACATCGGCGTGGCCTTCGAGCAGGCTCATGAGCGCGGTGACCTCATCGAGCAGCTCGGCCTGGGCGGGGCCGATGAGCGTGTCGATGAGGCTCGTGTCCTCGGTCAGGGCGCGCACGAGCGCGACGAGGGTCTCCAGCAGGCCGGGGCTCTCGGCTGTGTCACCGGGCAGGGAGCTGCCGATGACGGGTTCGAGGAAGGCCTGGACGCGCTCCTGCAGGTGGGCGCGCAGCCAGGGGGCGGCGGCGAACTGGACGTGGTGGGTGCGTTCGTGCACGGTCACCCACAGCCGGAAGTCCCGCGGCGGGACCTCGAGTTCGCGTTCGACCGTGAGGATGTTCGGGGCGACGAGCAGCAGCCGGCCATCGGCGGTGAAGGGGTCGAACTGGCCGAGCACCCGCCCGCCGACGAGTGAGAGCGCCGCCCCCATCTCCACGGAGCTCACCCAGCGCGCGGCACGGCCCGGCGCCTCGGCACCAGAGGCAGCGGCCGCCTCGGCGAGCACCCGGCCGAAGGACTGCGCATTGGCCTCCACCCAGCTGAGCCGGTCGACGATGCGCGTCTGCCCGGCGGCGAGCCGGCGGCGGATGCGGGTGTCGGCCTCGGCGTCCGGGCGCATCACCGTGAGCACGAGATCGGTGGCGGTCTCGGCGGACTGCCGCAGCTCGGTCACGAGCGCCTCGGCCTCATGAGGTTCGGGCAGCGTGCCGGCGCCGAGCAGTTCGGCTGCGGTCTGGCGGGCAGCCTCGACCCAGACCCACTGCGCGGTCACGTCGGTCATGTCGGTCCGGTCGGTCATGAGCATCCGCATTCGGCCAGGGCGGCGACGGCTTCATCGAAGAGCGCGCGGCTGCCGCCGGCCGTGCCCGGCTGCAGATCATCGGCCATGATCGCGAAGACGAGCAGCCGGCCATCGGCGGTGAGCACCGTGCCGGCGAGGCTCGTGACGGTGCGCAGGGTGCCGGTCTTTGCGTTGACCCGTCCGGCCGCCGGCCTGGATTCGGCTTCGCGGAAGCGTTCGGTCAGCGTGCCCGACAGCCCGCCGACCGGCAGACCGGGCACCAGCCGGGACAGGTCCCCATCGGAGGCGGCAGCGGCCTGCATGAGGGTCGCGAGGTCGTGGGCGGAGATCTGGTTGCCGTAGTTGAGCCCGGAGACGTCCTCCAGAGCGATCGAACCGGTGTCGAGGCCGGCATCGTGCAGGGTCTCGATGACTGCCAGGGGTGCTTCGACCGCCTCACCGGCGCGGCCGTCGGCCAGCGCGATCTCCCGGCCGAGCACCTCGGCGGAGACGTTGTCGCTGGCGAGCAGCATGTACTGGACCACCGCCGAGACGGGCGCGGAGTCGACACTGGCGAGCACCTCGGCGTCGCCGGAACCGTCCCCGGAACCGTCACCGGAGCCCGCGCCGGAAGCATCGGTGATCTCGGCGGGATCGGCGACCTCGGCGTCGATGTCGTGCTTCTTCAGGGCTGTGACGAACTGCTCGACGGCAACGGTGGCGGGCTGTTCGTGCCGGGGCGCGCCACGCTTGAGCTCGGTCCAGCCGGAGTCGGTCATGAGCGGACCGATGTTCGTGATGAAGCCGTTGCCGATGTCGGCCGGATCCCAGCCGTCGTTGTAGGTCGGCCCGGAGTACCGCGACAGATCGGCAGCGACCTGCACGTTGCTGATGCCGCGCTCGCTCAGCTCGGCAGCGGTCTGCTCCGCCAGGGTCGCAAGCCCCGCATGGCCCCTCACCTGCATGGGATCGGACTCGCCGGCCCCCAGCAGCACGTCACCGCCGCCGATGAGGTGCAGCTGCGCCGGCCCACCGCCGTCGCCTTCGCCACCAGAGCCGCCGTCGCCGGCGAGCGCGGCGCTCGTGGTGAAGCGGGTGTCCCCGCCGAGCTTGAGCAGCGCCGCAGCTGCGGTGAGCACCTTCGTCACCGATGCCGGGGTCTTCGCATCGCCCTCCCCGCGGGCGTAGAGCACCTCATTGGTCTCGGCATCGCGGATGTCGACGCCGAGCGAACCGGTGAGCCGCTCATCATCGTCGAAGAGCGCATCCAGCCGGCTCGCCAGGTCCTCCGGCACCGGCGCCGAGGTGTCGAGCGGGCTGGCGACGTGCGGCTCGCCTGCCTGCCCGGCCTGGGCCTGCGGGTGCGGGATCGGGTCGATGTGGATGGGTTCGGAGACCGTGAGGATGCCCGGCACCCGGTCATAGGCATCGGCGACTCCGTAGGCGGCCAGCAGCACGAGGGCACTGCCGGCAGCGATCCAGCCGCTGCGGCGGCGTCTGCGGCGGCGCGCCGAGCGCTGACGGGAAGGAGTCTGATCCACGGTCGGGGTCTTTCACATTGCGGTTGCGGAAGCGCCGCCAGTGGGGCGATGCAGTGAGCGGGCAGCGCATTCATTATGCTAAATGAGTTCGGCGCGATTCCCGAAGCGCCCTGGACCACACCTTCCGACCATCGAACGATGTCCTTGACAGAGGGAGACGCAATGGAACTGCTCGCAACCGTCGAGATCCCCAAGGGGTCGCGCAACAAGTACGAAGTCGACCATGAGACCGGCCGGGTCAAGCTCGACCGCTACCTCTACACCTCGATGGAGTACCCCGCCGACTACGGCTACTTCGAAGACACCCTGGGCGAGGACGGCGACCCGCTCGATGTGCTCGTGCTGCTGACCGAGTCGGTGTTCCCCGGCTGCCAGGTCGATGTGCGCCCGATCGGCATGTTCAAGATGGAGGACGAAGCAGGCGGCGACGACAAGATCCTCGGCGTGGTCGCCGGCGATCCGCGCTGGGAGTCCTACCAGGACATCGCCGATGTCGACCAGTTCACCCTCGATGCGATCGAGCACTTCTTCGTCCACTACAAGGACCTGGAGCCGGGCAAGTACGTCAAGGGCTCCTCGTGGGTCGGTCGCGCCGAAGCCGAGGCGGAGGTCGAGGCTTCGATCAAGCGCTTCCAGGAACAGGGTCACTGATCCCTGCCGTGCCGCACATCTCGGCGGCCTGTTCACGTGGTGGACAGGCCGCCGATTGCGTCTGCCCACCCGACCCGGCACCCACGGCACCGCTGCCACCTGCGTCTTCACCGCCTCGGGCGCGGCGGACGCACTGCGCAGGGTGCTGCGAGGCGGCGCAGACATGCCCCGAAAGGCATACGACTTAGGTAAGGCTAAGGAGCAGAGCTGGGGGCGGTGTGGGATTCTTCACGTATGCATCTCGACCACGTCTCCTTCGCAAGCGAACCCGATGGCTACGAAAAGACTGCGGCCAGAATCGCCGAAAAGCTGGGCATCGAGCCCTATGACGGCGGTGTGCATCCGCGCTTCGGGACTCGCAACCTCATCTTCCCGCTCGCCGATGGCCACTATGTCGAGGTCGTCGAAGCCCTCGAACATCCCGCAGCGCTGTCGACGCCGTTCGGTCAGGCAGTGCGCGCCCGCAGCGAACTCGGCGGCGGCTGGATGGGCTGGTGCGTGGCCGTCGATGATCTCGGCCCGGTCGAGGAGCGGCTTGAGCGCAAGGCCGTCGACGGCAACCGCACACCCGACACCGGTGTCGAGCTGCTGTGGAAGCAGATCGGCATCAAAGGCCTCATCGCCGATCCGCAGCTGCCGTTCTTCATCCGCTGGGTCTCCTCGGCGGAGGAGCATCCCTCGGCCCGCGGCGCTGGCTGCGGGGTGTCGATCGCCTCGCTCAAGATCGCCGGCGACCGCGACCGGCTGCGCGACTGGCTCGGCACCCAGGACAAGAAGCCGATCTCCGAGATCGGCATCGACTGGGACTCCCCGCACGGCACGCCCGGCCTTATGTCGGTGACCTTCGAGACCCCGCAGGGTGCGGTGACGATCTGATACGGGCGCCATGGTAGCGGCACTCAGAGCCGCGGGTCGACGATGGCGAGCAACTCGGGAGCGAGGAACCCGATGATGTCGATGGCCGTGTGAGCCGCGACGAAGGGCATGACCCGGCGGATACGCAGGTAGGCCGCGCCGAAGATGAAGCCCATGACGACGTTGCCGATGAACGGGCCGATGCCCTGGTACAGGTGGTAGCTGCCGCGCACGAGGGCGAGCACGACGATGATGACCCACGGGCTCACCCGCAGTTTTTGCAGCCGGTCGCACCCGTAGCCGAGCAGCAGCACCTCTTCGAGGATGCCGTTCTTGGCCGCCGAGAGGATGAGCACCGGGATCGTCCACCAGTAGGCGCCGAGGTTGTTCGGCAGCACCTCGGCGGTCAGCCCGGTGAGCCGGCCGGCGAAGTACACGCCGAGGGTGCCGAGGCCGATGACGAGGAACAGCCCGAGCCCCCACGCGGTGTCCCGCGCCGGCTTGCGGAGGTCGAAGCCCATGCGGGTCAGTGCCGGGCGGGTGTCAGCGTCGGCTTCCAGACTGCCGGCCTGCTGGTACAGGGCGTCGCGGTTCATCAGCCAGATCGCCAGCAGCACCGGCACGAGCGCGAACCCGATGCCCATGAGCTGATAGGTCAGGTCGAACCACGGCCTGGGCGAGGCCTCCGTGTTGAGCTTCGCCTGCGCCTCGGCCAGCGGCGTGCGCGAGATGGTGTCGAGCAGGTTCACCACCGCATACGCCGCCGACTTCCCCAGCGAGAGCGCAGCGACGATGAGCAGCTCGACACCGAAGCGCGGACGGATCACTCCGGCTTCTGCTCCGGTCCCGAGGCCTCGGCTGCGTCCGTGCCCGAGGTCTCGGTTGCGTCCGTGCCCGAGGTGGGGGTCGCCTCTGCCTCTCGGCGCTCGGCGGCGGCCTCGGCCTCGTCGATGACGTGCGAGCGGGCCATGTCCTTGATGACCCGGCGTTCGGTGCGGCGCTCCTTAACGCTTTCGAGCAGCAGGTAGAGCACCGGCACGAGGATGAGGGTCAGCACCGTCGAGCTCACCAGGCCGCCGATGACGACGATCGCCAGCGGCTTGGAGATGAGCAAGCCCTCACCGGAGATTCCCAGCGCCATCGGCACGAGCGCGAAGATCGTCGCCGCAGCGGTCATGAGGATCGGCCGGTAGCGCAGCCGGGCACCGTGGATGATCGCGGTGCGCAGCTCCACGCCGTGGCGGCGGAAGTGGTTGATGAGGTCGATGAGCACGATTGCGTTCGTCACGACGATGCCCACGAGCATGAGCAGGCCGACCATCGAGGTCATGCCCAGCGGCGTATCTGTCAGCAGCGACAGGCCGATCGAGCCGGTCGCCGCGAACGGGATCGACACGAGCAGGATGAGCGGCTGCAGCAGCGACTTGAAGGTCGCCACGAGGATGACGAAGGTGATGAGGATCGCGGCCAGCAGCGCCAGGCCCATCTGCGTGAAGGCATCCTGCTGCTCCGCGGTCCCACCGCCGAAGTCGACGGTCACACCCTGCGGGGTGTCGACCTCGTCGGCCGCCTGCTGCACCGCCTGGCTGGCCGCCCCCAGGTCGTTGCCGGCAGGCGTCACCGTGACGGTCACCGAGCGCTGACCCTCCGTATGGCGGATCTGGGCCGGGGTCTCGGTGCGTTTGACCTCGGCGACCTCTTTGAGTGCGATCGTCTCGGTCTCCGGCTCCGGTGCAGGCACCGGGGCCCCCGGCGGCAGCGCGCCCTCAGCGCCCTGGTCTGCGCCCGGACCGCCGGGGCCGGCAGCCTGGGCGTCGAGCGGGATCTCGAGGTCTTCGAGCTCCTTGACGCTGCTGACGTCGCCGGCGTGCAGCACGACGCGGTGGCCGAGGTTGTCGATGACGACATCGCCGATCTGCTGGCCGTTGACGGCCCGCTGCACGATCTGGCCGATCGCCGCCTCGTCGAGGCCCTCCTCGGCGGCCTTCTTCCGGTCGATGTCGACTTCGATCGTCGGCTGCGTGTCCTCCAGGTCGGTCGTCGCGCTCTGCACCTCATCGAGGTCGCGCATCGCCGCGACGAGGTCCTCAGCGGCGGTGGCGAGCTTGTCGTTGTCCGAACCGGTCACCGAGATCTCGATGTCGTTGCTCATGCCGCCGGCGGCGTCGCTGAGCACGGTGACCTCACCGGCGCCCTCAAGCTCTTCGAAGTCGTCGTCGAGCTTGCCGGCGAGCGCCTTGATGCTCGTGCCGGGCCTGAGGTTGAGGATGTGCATCGCCGAGGTCGAGTCGCCGCCCATCGACGTATCGCCGATCGACAGCTGATAGGACTCGATCTCGTCATAGCCGGCGAGGATCTCCTCGACCTTCGCGGCCTGGTCGCTCGTCTCCTCCAGCGAGCTGCCGGGCTCGAAGGTCTGATCGACCTGCAGGAAGTCCTGCCCCGTATCGGGGAACAGCTCGGTCTTGAGCTGCGGGATCATGAATCCGGTGCCCACGAGCACGAGCACCGCCACGACGAGCGTGATGACCGGGTGCTTCGTCGATGCGGAGATGAACGGCACATAGGTCTTCTGCAGGCGGGTGACCGGCGAGCGCAGCGCCGCGAGCTCGTCGGGGGCGGCGGCAGCTGCGGCCCCAGCGGACTCCGGGATGACCGGCAGTTCGCTCGTGGCGTGCCGGCCGGCCGGTGCGTCGATGGAGATCGGGCGCTTGCGGGCGGCTTTGCGCTCCTTCTTCCATTCGCGCAGGTTGGCGGTGCGGTTGGTGCGGATCTGCCGCTTCTGCTCGCGGCTGAGTCTGACGCGGGATTCGCGGGCGCGCAGGAACCAGTAGGCGAGCACCGGCACGATCGTGAGCGCCACGAGCAGCGAGGAGGCCAGGGCGATCGCGGCGGTGAGCGCGAAGGGCCGGAACATCTCGCCGGTCTGTCCGCCGACGAAGATCATCGGCACGAACACGGCCATCGTCGTGAGCGTCGAGGCGGTGATGGCGCCGGCGACCTCGGAGACCGCGCCCATGATCGAGGCGAACTTCGTCCCGCCCTGGGAGTGGCGGCGGCGGATCGCTTCGATGACGACGATCGAGTCGTCGACGACGCGGCCGATCGAGATCGTCAGCGCCGAGATCGTGAGCATATTCAGGCTGTAGCCGCTCAGCCACAGGGTCAGCAGCGTGACGAGCAGCGACAGCGGGATCGAGATCGCAGTGATGACGGTCGCGCGGACGGAGAGCAGGAAGATGAGAATGACGACGACGGCGAAGACGAGACCGAGCACGCCTTCGTTGACGAGGTCGTCGATCGACTGCTTGATGAACGGCGCCTGGTCGAACACGGTGTGGAACGCGACATCGTCGCTCATCTTCTCTTCGATGTCCGGCAGCGCCTCGCTCACACCGTCGGAGATGTCGACGATGCTGCCGTCGGGCTTCTTCATGATCGTCAGCGACAGCGCGGGCTCGCCGTTCGTGCGCGAGATCGTCTGCACCTCCGCTTCCCGCATCTCGACATCGGCGACGTCCTTGAGCAGCACCGGCTCATCGCCGCCGGGCAGTGCGAGGTCGGCGATCTGGTCGACCGTCGTCAGCCGCGCCCCGACGGTCACCGGCGTGGTCCTGTCGCCGTCGAGCAGGTCCCCGGCCGAGGTGGGGATGCCGTTGGACTGCAGGATGCCGGCGAGCACATCGGCGCTCAGTCCCTCGTCCTCGAGCTTGTCCTCATCGACGTCGATGACGACTTCCTTCTCCGGCGCGCCGGTGACCTCGACATCGCGCACACCCTCGACCCGCTTGAGCTCGGGCACTGCGACGTCGTCGAGCTCCTGGGCGAGTGCCTCGGGGTTGTCGCCGCCGGTGACGGTGAGCATCGCCACCGGGATGTCCGAGGTCGAGGCGGCAAACACCTCGGGCTCGGAGCCCTCCGGCAGCTGGGGCTGGACCTGGGAGACGGCGCGCTGCAGCTGGCGGACGATCTCATCGGAGGAGGTGCCGTACTTCGTTTCGACGATCACCTGGGAGGACCCGGAGGTCGAGACCGAGGAGACGCTTTCGACCTCGGCGACGTTGTTGAGGGCCGCCTCCAGCGGCTCGGTCACCTCAGTCTCAACCGCCTCGGGAGTGGCGCCTTCGTAGCTGGTGGTGACGAAGGCCTGCGGCAGCTGCAGGTCGGGGAAGAGCTCCTTCTTCATCTGCGCGGTGGCGATGAGGCCGAAGCCGATCGCGATGACGGAGATGAGCGCGATGAGCGCTCGATTGCGCAGACTCACACGGGTGAGCAGGTTCATACAAGTCCTTCCTCGGCGGACAGCGGAAACGGGCGCGCGCCGAACGCGCGCCAGGGTTTGGGAAACGGTGCTGGGAGTGTTCCTTTAGCGTCCCACAGTCGCCGAGGAAAGCGCGGTGGGGTAAACCCGACAACCCAGCGGTGCCCACGCCGGTGCACCCCATACCGCTCAGTGGCGATCCGGTAGGGAGTCGAGTTCCCTGATCAGGGTAGCGAGCACCGGGAGGGCGGCCGTGAGCACCGCCTGGTCGGCCGGCTCCATGGCAGCCAGCGCCTGGGTGAGAACATCGGCGCGCCGGTCGTGCTTCTCGGCGCGCAGCTGAGCGAGGTCGTCAGTGACGTAGAAGCGGGCGGCACGGCCATCAGCCGGATCACGCTGCCGGGACAGAGCGCCCTCGCGCACGAGGGCGCTGCACACCGCCGAGACCGTGTTCGGACTCAGCCGCAGTGCTGCGGCAATCGTGTTCGTGCCGGTCCCAGGATGGCTGCCAAGATAGCGCAGCACCTCGGTCTGGGATTCAGTCCGGCGCTTGCTCGGGGCCTGACTGCGGCCATTGGCCCGTCGCAGTGCCCGACGCAGCTCGACGATGACACTCGCAAGCACCTCGGCATCGTGTCGCACTCCGTCGTCCATGACCTCCCTCACGTGCACCCTTCCTCTCCCCGCTAGTCTACGGCGGCGCTGCGGCCGCCCGACGCTCAGCATCTGAAACACTGCGCGTGCATTTAGTGTTGCCTAACCTCATCAATGCTAAAGTGCCTCTGTCACCGAGATATTCCTCGGGTCGACCGCACAGCTTGTCTTTCCAAAGGAGCACATCCCTCATGGCCATCCGTCGCCACCGCAGCGCCGTCCTGCTCAGCTCGCTCACCATCGCTGCCCTGAGCCTCACCGCCTGCGGTTCCGGTTCCGATACCAGCGCAAGCCCCGAAGGCGGGGCGACGACCGCCTCGGCCCCGGCAGAAGCAGTCGCCGTGCCCAGCGCGGAGCAGGTCACCCCCGAGCTGCCGGTCACCTTCACCGGCGATGACGGCACGGAGATCGAGGTCACCAGCCTCGACAGGGTCTTCGTGCTCGACGACCCGACCATCGAGATCATGCAGAGCCTTGGTCTGACAGATAACATCGCCATCGCCCCAGAGGGCTCCGCACTCGACAGCGAACTGCCGGAAAGCGCGCAGCGGGTGAAGACGACCGGCTCGTCGAGCATGACCGTCGAAGGCGTCGCCGCCCTCGAGCCGACACTCGTCATCGGCACGAACATGCGCCGCCAGGGCGAGATCATCGAGAAGCTGCAGGCGGCCGAGATCCCGGCGACGATGATCGATCGCAGCCAGGAGCCGGCTGACAAGATCCGCAAGACCGCGACGCTGCTCGGGGCCGCCGCTGCCGGTGAGGACCTCGCCGGGCAGGTGCAGCAGCAGCTCGATGAGGCAGCGAAGAAGACCGAGGGCATCGCCGATGACGAGCGTGCTCGCGTCATGGTGCTCTCGTCGTCCGGGGCCGGCGACTCCGGCAATACGACCGCGGCCGGGGTCGATACGCCGGCCGACGGAATCATCACGAAGGCCGGGGCGATCAACACCGGCGCCGAAACCGGGCTCGAACGCTACCAGTCGATCACCCCGGAAGGTCTCATCTCCGCATCTCCGGAGGTCATCCTCGTCGCAGCCTCCGAACTCGACCAGCTCGGCGGCGAAGACGGCATCTGGGACCACGTCGATGGACTGTCCAGCACCCCGGCCGCGGAGAACAAGCGGCTCATCGTCATGGATGACATGCAGCTCACCGGCGGCGGGCTGAGCGCCGGCGCCGGGGTGCTGAGCCTGCAGAACGCGCTGTCTGAGCACTGATGGCCGCGCCGACTCTGCGGCGGCCCTCGCGCATCGCTGACGATGACAGCGATGTGCGTCGGCCGCCGGGCATGCTCATCCTCACGATCGTCGCCGGCGCTCTTGTCGCGGTCATGATCGCCGGGGTTGCGATCGGGCCGATCCGGCTGGCCGCCGGAGAAATCCTTGCGATCATGTTCGGCAAACTCACCGGCGGGGATCTCTCCGCTCACAGTGTGGCGATGCAGAACGTCGTCTGGGATCTGCGGCTGCCGCGGGTCATCCTCGCAGCGATCGTCGGCGCCTCGCTCGCTGTCGCCGGCGCTTCGCTCCAAGGCCTGTTCGGCAATTCGCTGGCCGATCCCGGGATCGTCGGTGTCACCTCGGGCGCCTCACTTGGGGCGATCATCGCGATCGTCACGGGCCTGACGGTGCTCGGCACCTGGACGGTACCGGTTATGTCGTTCGTCGGCGGACTGGGCGTCACCGGCGTCATCTATGTCCTCGCCCAGCCCGACCGGAAAGGCGGGACCGTCCAGCTGCTGCTCGTCGGCATCGCGATCACCGCGATCGCCGGATCCGTCAACGGCTTCTTCACGTATCTGGCCGACAGCACCGAACTCGAATCGATCGTCTACTGGCAGATGGGTTCGCTCAACCGCGCCTCGTGGCCGGCGATCCTCACGGTGCTGCCGTTCTTCGTGCTCGGGCTCGTCACGATCCACCGGCTCGCCCTCCCGCTCGACGTGCTCGCCCTCGGTGAGAAGCAGGCCCGGCACGTCGGACTCAATGTGCGCGCCACCCGGATCGGCCTCGTCGTCGCCACCGCCCTCGTTGTCGCCTCGGCGGTCGCCGTTGCCGGATCGATCGGTTTCGTCGGTCTTGTCATCCCGCACATTGTCAGGCTCATCGTCGGCCCGGGACACACGTGGCTGCTGCCGATCTCCGCACTCGGTGGGGCGATCATGCTCGTCGCTGCCGACATCGGCGCCCGCACCCTCAACCCGCCCTCGGAGATCCCGATCGGCCTGTTCACCGGGCTTGTCGGCGGGCCGTTCTTCCTGTGGCTGCTCTACCGGCGACGGACGGAGATGCGCGCATGAGCCCGGCATTAGCTGCCGAGAACGTCAGCGTCACGCTCGGCCGCAATGAGATCCTCCGTTCGGTGTCGCTCAGTGCTGAGGCCGGGCAGGTGATCTCACTTGTCGGGCCCAACGGCGCCGGCAAGTCGACGCTGTTCGGTGTGCTCTCCGGTGACCATGCGCCAACGAGTGGACAAGCACTTATTGACGGTCGGCCGCTCGGCGACTTCTCACTCAAGGAGCTCGCCCGCACCCGGGCGGTGCTGCCGCAGGATCACCTCGTCCGGTTTTCGTACTCGGTCGAGGAGATCGTCGGGCTGGCCCGGCTGTCCCATCAGACAAGCCCGGAAGAGGATGAGCAGATCGTCTCGCAGGCGATCAGCGATGTCGAGCTCGCCGGGATGCGCAGGCGGGATGTGCAGACGCTCTCCGGTGGTGAGATGGGCCGTGCCGCGTTTGCCCGCGTGCTCGCCCAAACGACGCCGATCGTGCTGCTCGACGAGCCGACGGCCGCACTCGACCTGCGTCATCAGGAGTCCCTGCTGACTCGGGTGCGGCAGCTGCGCGAGCACGGCGCCTGCGTCATCACGGTGCTCCACGACCTCAATCTTGCCGCCGCCTACTCTGACCGGGTCATCGTGCTTGCCGACGGGCAGATCCGCGCTGACGGGACACCGGCCGAGGTGTTCTCCGCCGAGCTCATCAGCGAGGTCTACCGGCAGCGTGTGCTCGTGACCGAACATCCGACTCGTGGCTGCCCGCTCGTGCTCGCCACCGACTGAACCCGGCCGGCGGTTGGGCATTCGCACTCCCCCGAACCTGCCACGTCGATTCACTTCCCACCCCTGCTGACCTTCCACGCGGACGTACCTGCCCGCCCTCACCTAGGAGCCTGAAATGACCTGCACCCTGCTGCGCGCCGATGTCGCTGCTGTCCTCGAACGTGAACATGCCGAAGCCGAGCGGCTGCGCCGCGAACACAATCGCATCGCAGCGCCCAGCGAGCCGAGCGCCGACTTACGCACCTCGACGAAGCACCGCACCCAGTATCTGTCGATCGGCCCGCGAATGGGTCGCTTCCTTTACAACACGGCCCGGTCGACCGGCGCCCAGCGCATCGTCGAATTCGGCACGTCGTTCGGCATCTCGACGATCTACCTTGCCGCTGCCGCCGCCGATACCGGCGGCCGGGTCACCGGTTCGGAATTCCACCAGCACAAAGCGGAGAAGGCGCGTGCCAACCTCACCGATGCAGGGCTCGGCGACCGCGCCGAGATTCGCGTCGGCGACGCCCGGGAGACACTCGCCGAGCTCGACGGCCCGATCGACCTGCTGTTCCTCGACGGCGCATCGGATCTCTACCTGGACATGCTCACCCTCCTCGAGGATCGACTCACGCCCGGCGCCTGGGTCATCGCCGACAACGCCGATCACCTCGCCGCCGATACCGGCTTCCTCGCCCACGTCGGCGACGGCAGCCGCTACCTCACAGCCCTGCTCGGCACGCGCAAAGGACTCATCAGTCAGTCACTCGTCATCGCCTGACCGGGGTCGGCCGGGCCGCCACCGGACGGACCGCCACCGGACGGGCCGCCACCGGACGAATCGCCACCAGCCTTCGCGCCCGGCCCCGCCTCAGCGGCGTGCGGATCGCGGATCGCCGGCAGAGTTTCACGGCCCGGCAGCCACGCGATGACGGCGATGAAAGCGAGCCCGCCGGTGAGTGCGAATGCGAGCGCATAACCGGAGGCGTCGACAATCATCCCGCCGAGGATCGGGCCGATGATCGCCCCGGCGTCCATCGCCATCTGGTAGCGGGAGAACACGGTGCCGGACTTGCGGGTCGAACCGACGATGTCCGAGAGCGCGGCCTGCTGGGCCGGGTTGAGCAGGCCTGCCCCGATCCCGGCGAGGATCGAAAGCGCGTAGAACACCCACACCGTCGGGCTCCAGCCGAGCACGATCGTCGCAGCACCCATGATCGCCAGGCCGGCGAGGATGAAGGGCTTGCGGCCGCGGAAGTCGGAGTATCGGGCGACGACGCGCACCGCGGCGAAGTTGCCGAGGGCGAAGAAGGTGAGCGCGAGGCCTGCGGTGCTCGGTCCGGCGTCGAGGACGTGGAGGGCGAACAGCGGGTACAGCGCCACCCGCACCCCCATCGACGCCCAGCCGTGAACGAATCCCGAGAGCAGCGACGCCCGGTAGGCGGTGTCACGCCACGCTTCCCGGAACCGCATCCGGGAGGTGTCCGGGGCCTCCGCACCCGAGGCGGGGGCGGCGTTCTCGTCGTGGTGGGCGCGGGCGGCGAGCGCGTCGATGCGGGTGGCGTCAAGCCGCAGCCACACGATCGCGGCGGCGATGACGAGCGCGATCGCGTAGACGATGAACGGTACCCGCATGCCGAGCCCGGCCATCAGCCCGCCGACGACGGGACCGGCGATATTGCCGACGAGGAACGCGGTCGCATACGCGCTCGAGGCCTGTGCCCGCTGCCGGGCTGGGGCGATCCGCACGATGAGCGCCATCGCCGAGACGGTAAACATCGTCGAGCCCAGTCCCCCAAGGCCGCGGAAGATCAGCAGCTGCCAATACGACTGGGCGAGCGCGACGGCGAAGGTGGAGGCGGCGACGATGAGCAGGCCGGTGATGTAGACGCGGCGTTCGCCGAGTGCGTTGACGAGGCTGCCGCCGGCGGGCGCGAAGACGAACCGGAAGAAGGCGAATGAGCTCACGACGATGGTCGCGGCGGTGACGCCGAGGTCGAAGCTCTCGGCGAACTGCGGCAGCACCGGGGCGATGATGCCGTAGCCGATCGCGACGGTGAAGGCCGCAGCAACGAGGACGGTGATCTCCCCGGGCAGCGGCTGCCGGGCGGCGGCGGGCGCGGGGTGGCTCACTTACCGCCGGTCCTTCTTCTTGGCCTTCTTCTTCGCCTTCTGGGCAGCCTTCTTCGCCTGCTCTTTGGACTTCTTGGCAGCCTTCTTGTCGGCCTTCTTGGCGGTCCTCTTCGCGGCCGTCGTAGCCGCCTTCTCGTCGGCGCGCTGACCGGCGCGCTCCCCTGCTGGGTCGTCGGCGTCGGTGCTCTCCGCAGTCTCCGCCTCGGGTGCGGGCAGGGTGGAGAGGAACTGGCTGGGGTCTTTCGGCGGGCGGCGGGAGGTTTCCAGGCGCTTGCGGAAGGCGGGGTCGATGTCGCCGACGTAGAGCCAGCCCATGAGCAGCTCGTTCTCGCCCAGCCCGTGCAGGGCGCGCACGGCCGGGGCGTTGGCGTCGAGTCCGGTGCGCCACATCACGCCCCACCCGGCCCGCCAGAGGGCGAGCTCGAGTAAGTGGGCGGCACCGGCGGCGGTGGCGTGCTGCTCCCATTCGGGGACTTTAGGGTGCTCGGTCGGTGAGGCGATGACGGCGATGAGCAGCTCGGCGCGCAGCGGTTTGGGGTTCGGCTTGCCGCCGGGTTCGCGTCCAGCGGCCTCGTCGAGGGCCGCGCCGAGCCGGAGGCGGTCGTCGCCGCGGATCGTCAGCAGTCGCCACGGTTTGAGCGCCTTGTGATCGGCGACCGGGGTGACGGCGTCGAGGAGGGCGAGGAGTTCGTCGTCGCTCGGGGTCTGCGGGCCGACCTTCGAGATCGAGCGGCGGGCGGCCATCGCGGCCAGCACGGGGTCGTCGAAGCGGGAGGCGGCAGGCTGTGGGTGGCTCATCACTGCATCCATTCTGCGTAGGTGCGCCGGGCGGCGGCGAGCTTGGGGTCGACGATGAACATGCAGTATCCGTTGAACCGGTTGCGCTGGTAGAAGTCCTGGTGGATGTCTTCGGCGATGTGGAAGTCGCCCAGCGGTTCGAGGGTGGTGACGATCGGCTTGCGGTACAGCTTTTGGGCCTCGTCGATGGCGGCGGCGAAGCGCTGCCGTTCGTCCTCGCTGCGGTAGAACATCGCCGAACGGTACTGGGTGCCGACGTCGTTGCCCTGCCGGTTGAGGCTCGTCGGGTCATGGGAGGTGAAGAACATCGAGAGGATCACGTCATCGCTGATGACGTCCTCGTCGAAGGTCACCTGCAGGGCTTCGGCATGGCCGGTGGTGCCCGAGCACACGGAGTAGTAGTCCGGGTCGGCGGTGTGACCACCGGTATAGCCGCTGATGACGGAGTCGACGCCGCGGGTCTGCCGGTAGATGGCCTCCAAGCACCAGAAGCACCCTGCGGCCAGGGTCAAAGTCTGCATACCCGTCGCAACGACGGCAGTCGGCGGGTTATTCCAGGGGTGCTGCAGTCGACGCACGCCTCGAAAGTTGCAGACCAGGACGAGTGTGCTTGTCATCTGAACGCGGAAGCGCAACACCAATGACGCAACCTAAGTTGCCCCGACCACGGCAGGACGAGTAAGGGTTTCGACTCAAAGCGGCAACTGTCAAGAGTCGAACATCAGCACCGTGCAACCGATGAGAACCAGTGATGCAGGCGCAGCAGTCAGGCCACCCGAAAACGTTTGAGCGCACCTTGCCGCGTCATGCCGAGCACGTCGCCGATCGACTGCCACGTATGTCCTGCCTGCCGGGCAGAAGCAACTGCATTTCGGAGCGAAGCTTCAGCACTCTCCACCTCCATCGCAGCCACCGCAACACGCGCCAGTTCCCCCGACACTGAGGCGATCGGATCCGGACCATCTCCGGATTCGATTTCTGCGAGCCGGTCTTCATCGCTGCGCATCGCTGATCCCTCACTTTCGCCGCAGAAACTTGGGCCGAACCCCGTGCTTGAGAGCACTGTCCTTGACTTCCATCTACACTCTGCTTTTTGGTAATTCTAGTCACCGGAGCTCAGGCTGTCAACGACTGTTACCAGGCAAGCCTTCGGCGTGGCAGGCTGCGCTCAGCCCAGGTTCGGCATCCGATCGGCGTCGGAGACGATCTCGAATTCGCCGGCGCGCGGCCAGTTGCGCAGCACGAACAACGCTTCACGGGCCTCCCAGTCGGCGCCACCGTCGTCATCCCAGTCCTCGGCGCCGCCGTCATCGAACATCCCGAAGGCCTCGCCGTCTGTCTCGGCGGCGAGGTACGGGTAGATGTCGAAGTCCTCGGTCAGGTCGATGCTCGAGATCCGGCCGTCAGTGGTCTCGATGCTGAGGTACAGGTCGGTGCCGTCCGGGGCGATGATGTGCCCACGCACCGGGTAGGTCTGGCGGGAGGGTACGACGCGTTCGGCATCGTGGGGCACCTGCACGGTGATGCTGCTGACGTGCCATTCACTGGGCTCTTCGCTGCCGGCTTCGTCATCGCGCATGGCCCAGAACTCGGCTGCGGCGAACTGGTCGCGCAGCACCTGAGCGGTCTGCGCATCGAGGGCGTGGTTGTCATCGAGCAGCGCGAGGACGGCCTCGCGCACATGGGCCGGCAGC
Source organism: Brevibacterium otitidis (assembly GCF_042429315.1). Lineage (NCBI taxonomy): Bacteria > Bacillati > Actinomycetota > Actinomycetes > Micrococcales > Brevibacteriaceae > Brevibacterium > Brevibacterium otitidis. The sequence continues at coordinate 94,323 of NZ_JBHMAU010000132.1, forward strand.
ACGATCTTCTGCTCGGCCAGGTCGTCCCAGTCCTCGTCGGCTCCGCGCGAGATCATGTCGTCGAGTGTGAGTAGGGCCACGTGGGCCAGGGTCGTCGCGCCGATGGAGACGGCCGCGCTGACGAGCGGCGGATTCTTCACGCCCCAGCTGCCCAGTTTGTCATCGGCCCACCGGTTGAAGCGGGTGAGCAGCGGCCAGCCCGCATACGTCAGCGCAGCGCTGCCGATCCCGATCGCGGCATTGACCGCGTTCTCCTTCTTCGCGTCCAGCGGCATGCTGACGCCGGTGTAGGATTCCGCGCCTGAGGCGGCAGACAGCACACCGGTGGCGCCGGCGTAGACGAGACGGGCGGTCTGCTGGTGCTTCGTCGGCACCCACCACGGGCGGAAGGCGGACAGCGCGGCGAAGCCGAGGTCGACAGAGGCGGCTACGAACGGGTTGAGTCGCATGTGGGGCTCCTTGGGCCGTGAGCGGACTGGATCGGGGGTCTGGGATTCGGGCAGGTCAGAGGATCGGAGAGTCGGGCAGGTCGAAGCCGAGCGCGCGGGCGGCCTCGGCGGCGCTGGGCTGGCTCCACCACCGCGCCACCTGGGCTGAGGTGGCCAGCGAGCGCATCTCGGCCAGGTCGGTGTAGAGCACCCCGTCGAGGTGGTCGGTCTCGTGAGCGACGATGCGCGCCTCCCAGCCGGTGACCTCGCGTTCGATGCTGCCGCCGCCGAGGTGGTGGCCGGTGAGTGCGATCGCGCGCGGGCGGGCGACGACGGCCTGGTAGCCGGGGATCGACAGGCAGCCTTCATAGAAGGCCACCTGCTCGTCGCCGACGGCCCGGTAATGGGAGTTGACGATCGCTGCGAACGGCGTGGGTGTGCGCTCACGGATGCGGGCGACCTCACCGAGCACCGGCGCCGGGTCTTCGATGACGAACATCCGCAGGCTGATGCCGACCTGCGGGGCGGCGAGCCCGACGCCGGGGGCTGCGTTCATCGTGGCGCGCATCGCTGCGGCGAGCTGCTGCAGGGTCGCGTCGTCGATCTGCCCGTCGACCTCCTCGGTCGGCTGGCGCAGCACCGGGTGCCCAGCTTCGACGATCGGGATGACCCCGTCGTTGTCGGCTGCTGCGGTCAGTGCGGCCTCGACCTGTTCGGCGACGGTGGTCGGCTCGACGCGGCTGGGCGGTTCGAAGTCCGTGGTCGGTGCGGCGCTGGTTGTCCGTGCCGTCATCGGGCGCGGTCCACGATCGTCTGGGCGTGTTTGAGCAGCGGGGCGTCGATCATCTTGCCCTCGTAGCTGAAAGCACCTGAGGAGGTCTCGGCGAGTGCGAGAACCTCACGCGCCCAGGTCAGCTGCTCCTCCCTCGGGGCGAACGCCTCACGCACGACGGCGATGTGCTTGGGGTGGATGGAGACCTTGCCGTCGAAGCCGGACTCGACAGCGTCCTCGGTCTCGACAGCGAGGCCGTCGAGATCGTCGATGGCTGCCCAGATCGCGTCGAGGGCGAGCTTGCCGTGGGCCTTGGCCGCGAGCAAGGTGAGTGAGCGCACCGTGCGGCAGACGTCCCGGTACGTGCCATCGGCTTTGCGGGAGGATCCGCCGCCCAGGTCGGCGGTCAGGTCCTCGGCACCCCACATGAGCGCTGCGACGTTCTCAGCAGCGGCGACCTCGGCGGCGTTGATGCCTCCGGCGGCCGTCTCGATGAGGGCGATGACCTGGTAGCCGGCCAGCGCCTCGGGCCCGGTGGCGTCCTCCGCCTTGGGCAGCATGACGTGGGTGAAGGGCAGCGTGCCGAGCAGCTCAAGATCAGCGGCGAAGTGCTCGGTGTCGGGCGCGTTGACACGGATGACGGTGCGCGCCGGGTCGAGGGCGTCGTCACCGGCGGTGTGCTCAGCCAGGGCCTTCCGGGCGGCAGCCTTGTCCGCCTCGGCGACGGCGTCTTCGAGGTCGACGATGACGATGTCGGAGCGATCAGCGGCCTTGCGGTAGCGGTCGGGGCGATCGGCTGGGACGAACAGCCAGGCGGGAGCGAAGGCGAAGGTCATCATGCCTCCTTCTCAGCGTGGTCGGCGGTGAAGACCATCGTCTTGCGCACCGCCTTGGCGACGATGTCGCCGTGCTGGTTGCGGCCGATGTGCTCCAGGCTCACGATGCCCTGGCCGGGGCGGGAGTTCGACAGGCGCTTGTCGACGATCTTCGTCTCCGCGTACAGGGTATCGCCGTGGAACAGCGGCTTGGGGAAGGCGACCTCGGAGAAGCCGAGGTTGCCGACGATCGTGCCCTGGGTCAGCTGCGAGACCGAGAGTCCGACGAGGGTGGCCAGCGTGAACATCGAGTTGACCAGCCGCTGGCCGAACGGCTCGGTCTCAGCGAAGGCCGCGTCGAGGTGCAGGGCCTGGGTGTTCATCGTCACGGCGGTGAACCAGGTGTTGTCGGCCTCGGTGATGGTGCGGCCGGGGGCGTGCTTGTACACCGCGCCGATCTCGAACTCCTCGAACCACAGTCCGCGCTGCTGGATGACGTGGGTGGACTCGGCGGCGGCAGCGGCGCCGCTCTGCTCAGTCGATGGTGTGTTCTCAGTCATGGCTCAAGCGTACAAGCCGGAGGTGACGCGGGGCACTCAGCTGCATGGTGGCACTGACGGGATGCCAGTGCCACCACATCAGACAGTGTCGATCAACGGCTCAGGAGCCGAGCACGCAGGCGGCGATCAGACCGTCGATCCGGCGGACGTCCACGTCCTTGCCGAGCTTGACCTTGATGTGTCCTGCCCGCGTCCACAGTTCGACTTCGGCGTTGAAGTCGAAGGTGCCCGCGTTCTCCGTCGACCACATGTTGATCGCGCTGTAGGGCAGTGAGTAGATCTCGACCTTCTTGCCCCTGAGCCCCTGCGCGTCACGCACAATCAACCGCTTCGAAGTGAAGATCGCTGAATCCCGGAACGTCTTGAACGCCGCATACGGCTGCTCGCCGGGTACCAGAAGCTCCTGAACGTCCCCGGGAATCGGAATCTCCTGGGCGAACATCCACTCTGTAATCGCTGCAGTCTCCATAGAGAAGACCCCCAATCATGTCGTTGATTCAGACCCGTGTGGGCCCTCGGTTATGAGAGTACACAGTGCCACGAGGGCGAATGCGCCGTTGAGGCCGCGTTGCGCCGGACGACATGGATGACCGTACCAGAACTCTTCAGCCCTCACCCCCGCACTCGTCAGCCACCTAACCGGTGTTTATGATGGGCACGACACCCAGTGACGGCAGTCACACCACGATCTCGATGAGGAGCCATCACGTGAGCGCACAACGAGAACTCTCCTACACCTCGGGCACATCGTCCCAGCCGCTGCTCGGTGACACGATCGGTGCGAACTTCAAGAAGAACGTCGCCCAGTTCGCCGACCGGGAAGCCCTCGTCGACGCCCCGACCGGCCGGCGCTGGACCTACGCCGAACTCGATCGCGACTCCGATGCGGTGGCGATGGCGCTCATCGACCGCGGGATCTCCAAGGGCGACCGGGTCGGGATCTGGGCGCAGAACCTGCCGGAGTGGACGATCGTGCAGTACGCGACGGCGAAGATCGGCGCGATCCTCGTGAATATCAATCCCGCCTACCGCGCCCACGAACTCGAGTACGTGCTCAAGCAGTCGGGCACGACGCTGCTCATCTCACAGATGGCCGCCCCGCACTCGGACTTCGTGGCACTGGCCCGTGAGGTGGCCGGTGCGGTGGCGAACCTGCGGCTGGTCTTCATCGACACCGCCGCCGAGGCGGTCGTCACCTCCCCTGCCGGCGGCCTGGATGAGTCGGAGTCGTTCGGCCACCTCCTCGCCCGCGGCCGGGAGCTCATGGACCGACCGGCGGTCAAAGCCGATGTGCGGCTGGCAACACTCGGTGCCGAGCTGGGAGCCGACGAGCCGATCAACATCCAGTACACCTCGGGAACCACCGGATTCCCCAAGGGCGTGACCTTAAGCCACCACAACATCCTGAACAACGGCTACTTCATCGGCGAGCTGCTCAGCTACACCGAAGAGGACATCGTATGCCTGCCGGTGCCGTTCTTCCACTGCTTCGGGATGGTCATCGGCAACCTCGACATCTACTCCCACGGGGCGTGCGCGGTCATCCCGTCCCCTGGCTTCGACCCGCAGGCGACCCTTCAGGCCGTCGCCGATGAGAAGGCCACGTCGCTGTACGGTGTGCCGACGATGTTCATCGCCGAACTGGAGCTTGCGAACTTCACCGACTTCGATCTCTCGACGCTGCGCACCGGCGTCATGGCCGGCTCGACCTGCCCTGTTGAGGTGATGAAGCGGGTTATCAGCGACATGCACATGTCCGAGGTGGCGATCTGCTACGGCATGACTGAGACTGCGCCGGTGTCGACGATGACCCGCACCGATGACAGCCTGGAGCGCCGCACCGAGACCGTCGGCCGAGTGATGCCGCACACCGAGGTCAAGGTCGTCGACCCGGTCACCGGGCTGACGGTGCCGCGCGGTGAGAAGGGTGAGCTGTGCACGCGCGGCTACTGCGTCATGCTCGGGTACTGGAATGAACCGGACAAGACCGCCGAGGCGATCGACGCCGCCCGCTGGATGCACACCGGGGATCTGGCGATCATGGACGACGACGGGTACCTCAACATCACCGGCCGGATCAAGGACATGGTGATCCGCGGTGGAGAGAACATCTACCCGCGTGAGATCGAAGAGTTCCTCTACCAGCATCCGGCGATCCGCGATGTGCAGGTAGTCGGGGTCTCCGATGAGAAGTACGGCGAGGAGCTCGTCGCCTGGGTGATCCTGCGCGATGGCGCCGAGGAGCTGACGATCGAGGGACTGCGCGAGTTCTGCTCCGGCCAGCTGGCGCATTACAAGATTCCCCGCTACCTGCAGATCACCGACGAGTTCCCCATGACCGTCTCCGGCAAGATCCGCAAGGTCGAGCTGCGGGCGAAGGCTGAGGAGCTGGTGAAGTAGTAGGGTGGGCGTGCGCCGAGCGGTCGAGTGCGGAGCGCGGCGCAGATGGGCTGGCTCCCCGGCTTTACCCCGATCACGAACCCGTGCGTCAGCGAAGGAGAAGCATGATCAGAGCGATCTCAGTCACCCTCTTAGCGCTGGGTGCTATCGGTTTTTACGTCGCCGGGAACGCAACGGCCGCCATGCTCGCAGCGCTCGCGGCGCTGGCGGCGGCCTTTGTCTTCAGCAGGCCGATCCTGGGCAACCCTGCCGGCGTTTCGAAGCTCCCTGAAGGCGTCACGCCGGAGGACATCAAGAACTACCGGTCGGAGCATCCCGGGACCTCGGTCTCGGAGGCGATTCGGGTCTGCGCCAGACAGCAGCGTGGATGAGCAGGCTGTTGATTCCGAACCCGGAGTAGGCCAGTGTGCAGTCGGCTCTACCCCTCTTCATAACGGCGCTGTCTGCGTTGCTGGAGGAGCGAAGCCAACAGCAGGGAGCTTCCTAGATCGCTCCTCGAGAACAATCCTCCCCCGGCCGCACGCCCGGGCCCATCGCTTGTACACTGAGACCTGTGTCACTGCGCTCTGGCTGCACCGGAGATGAGCCGTTTGTCGCTCAGAACCCGAAACGCTCCCTGCCGCCTGCGGGGTTATCGACTCAGGGCAGCGATTGAGAGTGGCGCCGTTCGACAGCAGCATCAGGACACAAACGCTTCAAACCCCGTACACGACACACACCAATGACACAGCCCTAACTTTGTAGCTCATAGGCTAGGCTGAGAATGACGTATGCAAGTAATTCATATCACTCATAGGCTATTCGGGCATTGATGGAGCTGCAATGACCTACGGTCCCGCAAGCGTGCACGGTCACCAACAACAACCACTGAGCTTCGACGGCGCCGGCGTGAGCATGCCATGAGCCATCGTGCGACTAGCTCTTCAGGCACCTCGTCCGGTGTGACTTTTCCGCACGATTCCACGCTCGCAGCCTCCCTCTGGGCGAAGACTCAGCCGCGCCCACCCGACGGGGTGGTGCCCGACGATGATGACGGCAGACTCTGGCTCAGCTTGGTCCAGCATTGCAGGGACAGCGCAGACGTCGGACGCGCTTTAGCTGAGTCCTGGCTGCCACCTGCGGTGACGGCCCGACTCTCACGCACCTTGGACGCAGCGAATCCAGTTGCAGTCGCGAACTTATTGGCATTTCTGGCTGGAACTCATGACTGCGGCAAAGCCACCGTCTGCTTCCAATCCCAGGTCGCCACCGACCCTCGCACCTCGCATCTGTGGGAGCAGGTGCGCGCTCTGCCGGAGACTCCGCAGCTGCGCACCGATGGCATTCACCGCCGGGCGCACTCGCTGTACTCAGAACTCATTCTGCGCCGTTGGCTGCTCCTCCGGTTTCCCGGTGCGCCCTACAGCGCGACCGCCTCGATTGCCGCCGTTGCAGGCTGTCATCACGGTCGTCCAAGCGGGCTGAGTTGGCAGCGCACCATGACGTCTGACCACCAGAGAGATGTCGCCGAGCGCTGGCTCGACCAGCATGGTGGGGGCTGGGCTGACATGTGGTGGCAGATTCTTGACGACATCGCCGCACGCACTACTAGCCTCGACTCCATCGAAGCACTTCTGCAGGCCGGCGGGCTGACCATCAGCGATCAGCTCCTTCTTGCTGGCTTCGTCTCCATGAGCGACTGGATCGCGTCCAATCAGGAGCTCTTCCCCCTCACCACATCAGGACAGCACGACGCTCCTGCAAGCCGAGCTGATGAAGCCCTCGCTCGCCTTGACCTCACACGCCCATGGCTCCCAGAGAGTGCGGAGACCCTCGACTACCGCGCTCGATTCGGCTGGTCGCGCAACGCCGAGCTGCGCCCTTGCCAAAAAGCCGCGATGCGCATCGCTGCAAAAGCGACCGGGCCGACACTGCTCGTTGTGGAGGATGAGACCGGCCGCGGTAAGACTGAAGCCGCACAGCTTGCCGGAGAGATCCTGGCAGAACGCACCGGGGCCGGGGGCCTTGCATTCGCCCTTCCGTCGATGACGACAACGGATGCCATGCTGCCCAGACTGCTCGCGTGGACTGAGCGCCTGCCCCGCAAGGACAGCAGCCATTCGCTCCGACTGATGCATTCTCGCGCGACTCTCAACGAGGACTTCGCACGGCTCATGCAGGCGACCCGGCATGTCAACGCAGGAGACGACGACCCGCGCAGGACCACCTCGGGCCCGGAGAACGTGATCGCCCACGCCTGGTTCGGCGGTCGCAAAGGCGTCCTCTCCGAGTTCCTTGTCTGCACCGTCGACCAGATCCTCATGCTCGCACTGGCCACCCGCTACGTCACGCTGCGTCACCTCGGGCTCGCCGGCAAAGTCGTCGTCATCGACGAAGTTCACTCCTACGACGTCTACACCTCGGACTACCTCGCCAGAGCGCTCACATGGCTGGCTGCACAGGGGTCGTCGGTCATCCTGCTGTCGGCAACGCTGGCAGCAGCACCACGGGAGAAGCTCATCGCCGCGTACCGTTCCGGACTGACCGAACCCAGACGGCCGGCGGACGGGAGCACCCAGCAGCAGGGATCAGCGGCAGCAGCATCACTGCCGACCCGCCCGCTGCCCACCAAACCACTGCCCAGACGGGCGCTGCCCACCGCGCGAGCCCAGACCGGCCTGCCACAACCGGTCGCCGGCACCGCACATCCATCAGCAGTTGATCATTCCGCTCCGTCAGCAGCTTCACCCGCAGCACCGTTTCCGCGGGTCACCGCGGTATCAGCCTCCGACACCACCGCCGAGCACGTTCCCGCTCCCGCTCAGCGCCGCAACGTGCACATCTCGACCATCCCCGATGACATGCCGGCCCTCCTCGCCGCCATCGAACGCCTCACTCTCGATGGCGGTGTCGTCGGTGTCGTCTGCAATACCGTCTCACGAGCCCAGCAGGCATTCGAGGCCATCAGCGAGCGCTTCCCCGGTCAGACTGATCTGCTTCATTCTCAGTTCACCGCCGCTGACCGTGCACGCAAGGAAACAGCGCTCACTCGCGCGCTCGGCGCCACGAGCTCCACGACAGATGGCACACGACCTCAGCTGCGCATCGTCGTGGGCACACAGGTCATCGAGCAGTCACTCGACATCGACTTCGATGCCCTCATCAGCGACCTCGCACCCACCGATTCCCTCGCACAGCGAGCCGGACGCATGCACCGCCACAGCCGGTCCCGCCCAGAGAAGCTGAGGCGTGCGCAGCTGGTTCTCCGCGGCGCTGACTTCGACAGCCCAGTCCCCTCATTCGACCGCGGTTCCATCGCCGTCTACGGCGAGCGCGTCCTGCTGGCCACGACAGCCGTCCTGTACCCATACCTCGGCGGCGCACCGTGGTGTGTCCGTCATGAGCTGGCCGCTGCCGTCGAAGCAACTTATGGCCCGCACGTGCCAGTTCCGGCAGCCTGGCACGCCGCCTACTCCGCAGCGATGCGCACAGAACAGCAGCGGCAGCACGACGCTCACCGTAGGGCGCGCGCCTTCCAGCTCACCACACCTGCCGACGCCCGCGGGCAGATGCCGGAAGCGCTGCGATCGATGACCGCCCTCGACGCCGACGTCCACGATGCAGCCGCGCAGGCCAGCGTGCGTGACATCGAGCCGTGCCTCGAAGTCTGCCTGGTGCAGCGCACCGATGAGAGCATCTACCCGCTCCAATGGCTGCTGAGCGACCAGGATCGCGGCATCGCTCTGAGCGACGTCGCCGCTCCCCCGCGCCGGCTCGCACAGACGATCGCCGACTCGATCGTGCGCCTGCCGCGCTGGCTGGTACCACCGGAGAGGATCGCTGAGGCCATTGACGTGCTGGAGCGTATGGGCTTCCGCGCCTGGCAGTCCGACTTCCGGCTGCGCGGGCAGCTCATTCTTCCCCTTGATGAGAACCACTGCGGTCAGCTGCTCGGCCGCGACTTCGCCTACGACCCGGACACGGGGATCGTACCCCTGACTGCATCGACACCAATTCCGAACAGAGGAGGATCAGATGACCACCATCCCTGCTGACGCATCTGAGAGGAGGGTCGAGGTGCACGCGCGCCCCACGTTCAATCTCGTCGATGAGCCGTGGATCCGTGTGCGTCTGCGCGATGGCAGCAGCGCTGTCATGAGTCTGCGCACGGTCTACACCCGGGCGGGTGACATCGCTGTGCTCGACGGCGAATCGCCGACGCAGGACACGGCAGTCTTCCGGCTGCTCATGGCGATCCTCATCCGCGCCCTGCGGCTCACACTGGATTTCCCGGCCGAGAAGGATCTCAGCGATGTGTGGACCCGGATTCACGCTGCGGACAATCTCTCGGAGATTCTCAGTGACTATCTCGACTACTGCGCACCGCGGTTCGACCTCTTCGACCCGGCGGTGCCCTTCTATCAGGTCGCCGATCTCGAAACAGCCAAAGGCGAGTATGCGGACGCCTCGGTCCTCATCCCTGATGTGGGCCCGAGCATGTTCTCCACGCGCACGCACGACGACGCGCGGGTCCTTGACGCTGCCAGCGCCGCGCGCTGGCTCGTGCGCCTGCATGCCTATGACCTCTCCGGCATCAAGTCCGGTGCCCTCGGCGACGCACGGGTCAAAGACGGGAAGGGCTACCCGATCGGCACCGGCTGGGCCGGAGCGATCGGGTCCATCATGCTCACCGGGCCGACGCTGCGCGACAGTCTGCTGCTGAATCTGCCGGTGAAGGCCGTTCTCGCTGCAGGCTTCGAGGCCGACGTCGACCTGCCACCGTGGGAGCGCGAACCCGACACTCCCGCCGGTCGAGGTCCTGATGAGGTGCAACCCAACGGTGTGATCGATCTGCTCACCTGGCAGCAGCGCCGCGTCCGGCTGTTCCCGGCGCCTTCCGCTCCCGAGGTGGTGGGCGTGCTCATCTGCAATGGCGACAAGATCGCACGGGCGAACCGCTTCGACGAACCGTATGCAGCTCAACGACATTCCGCACCTCAGTCCAAGAAGGCCGGTTACGAGATCTGCTTCGCCCGCCAGCTCGACCCGGAGCTGACCGTGTGGCGGGGAATCCAATCGGTCTTCGTCGAGGCGGACTCAGCGGCTGCCTCGGCTCCGGGGAAGGGCCGCACAGCAGTTCCCGACCGTCCGGCCCCCGTCCTCGAACAGCTGCGCAGGCAGCTCGGCGACGTTGTCGAGTCTGCCTACGGCGACACGAATCTGGGTCTGAGTCTCACGGGGATCGCCTACGGAACGCAGGACGCGGTCATCGAAATGGAGATGAGCGAGACCCTTCCGGTCTCCTTCGCTCTGCTCACCGCCGCTGGCCGGCCGTTGCGGCGCACGGCGATCACAGCTGTCGATCGGGTGCTGTCGTTCCGAGGTCAGATGCGCTGGTTCTTCCGCCAGCTGCTCGTCAGCGCCGGAGATTCGCCGGAGGACTATCCCGAACAGCAGGTGAGCGCATGGCTCGACGACCTGCAGCTGGCATTCGTCCACTGGCTCAGCGACCTCGGCCCGCACACCGATGCCCAGACCGCAGACCTCGAATGGCGCAAGACCATGTGGACCCTGACCCGCCGTGCGATTGAACGCGGCGTCGAGCAGGCCGGCCCGCGCGCGGCGATCGGGCGGATCGAGGAGACCGAAACCGGCACAACGTTCCATTCTTCGGCCCGCTACGAGACGTGGATCCGCAATCGCCTGGCAGAGGCGACCGGAGCGACATTCCCCACGGCCGGAGCACAGAAAGGCGACCCTGCCGATTCAGCCGAACCCACCCCGCAGAGCAGCGCCGAGCCGCTGGTGAAGGAGAAGAACAATGCGTGAAGCAGAGGCAAGCGAAACTGACGAGCGGCCGAAGCGGCTTGATACAGCCGTCAGGCGTGCCATCAGCCGTCTGCAGCGAGAACGGGTTGAGGGCGACACCTCAGCGTCTCGCGCCGCGCTGGCGCAGCTGCGACAGGCAGTCGATGAGGAACCAGGTGAGACACCGGGTGCGTGGGAACGGGTGATGGAGACCATCCCCCCGCCGTACTGCGGCACGACCGACGAGCCGAGCGACGGCGAGTGGGCGGTGCATCTCGCGTTGACGTTCTACGCCGTCCATCAGCAGGGCAACACGCGGCCGATGCATGAGTCCGGTGTGAGCTTCGGAGCCGCGTGCGGGCGCCTGGTGCGCGGTCGCACGGCCTCCACCAAAGCGCGCTATGACGCTGCGCTGACGGCCACCAGCTTCACTGCGCGGCGCTATCACCTCCGCAGCCTCATCGGTCTCATGAGCACTGACGGGATCACCCTCGACTACGGCCGCTTTGCGCAGGATCTCTTCCTGCTGCAGAAACCCGGGCACCGCTCCGGGATCATCCGACGCTGGGGCCGCGACTTCTTCCACGCCTACACCCTCACACCCCGCACGGAGGAAGCCTCAGCGGAAACCGAACTCGCTGACACCGACTGACACCATCCAGCACAACAACACACCCCTGAACAGAAAGAGGACACCATCATGGCTACGTTCATCGACTTCCACGCTCTGCAGACGCTTCCGCCCAACAACATCAATCGCGGCGAGGACGGCGCCCCGAAGACCGCGTTCTTCGGCGGAGTGCAACGCCAGCGCGTCTCATCCCAGGCTCTCAAAGCAGCTCAGCGGCGGGCATTCGCCGAACTTCTCGACCCCTCAGAGCTCGGCGTGCGGACGAAACGGATCGTCGAGCTCGTCGCCGACCGCATCGTCGACCTCGACAGCAGCATTCCAGAACCCGAGGCGCAGAGCTGGGCAGAGGCGGCGTTCAAGAAAGCCGGATTCAAAGTCGCTGCTCCCAAGACGAAGAAGGACGAACCGGTGCTGCCTGCGGTGTCGGGATACCTCGTCTTCCTCGGTCGCCACCAGATCAATCGACTCGCTGAAGCTCTCGTCGAGCGCCGCGGCGAACCGTTCGCCAAGAAGAGTGAGGTCGTCGAAATCATCGACCAGAACCACTCCGTCGATATGGCGCTGTTCGGCCGCATGATCGCCGACGACGGCGCCCTCAACGTCGACGCCGCATGCCAGTACGCCCATGCGATCGGCGTCCACGAAGCGGTCCCGGACTTCGACTACTACACGGCCATCGACGACGAGCAGGAGCGAGAGGAGATCACGGGTGCCGGCATGATCGGAACCGTCGAGATGATGTCCTCGACGATCTACCGCTACGCAACGATCAACATCGACCAGCTCAAGATCAACCTCGGCGACGACGCAGCAGTCAAGCGCGCGGTCGCGGCCTTCGCTCAGACGTTCATCGAAACCCTGCCCTCAGGCAAGCAGACGACCTTTGCCGCACTGTCGATGCCTGACCTGGTCTCCGTCGCCGTCCGCGACCGGCGACCGGTCAGCCTCGTCAATGCGTTCGAGTCACCCGTGACCGGAGCAAACCGGCGACGCGATGCCATCGCTCGGCTAGCTGAGGAGGCAGCAGACGTCGAGAAGGAGTTCGGCCTCATCCCGCAGCAGTCGTGGGTCGTGACCTCGCGATCATTCGCAGAGGCCGCTGCCGGCCTCGGTGAGCGCGCCAACAGCAGGGAGCTCATCGACAACGCCGCGGCAGCCGCGGAGTCGGCAGCGCAGTCGGTGGATGTGTCGCAGTCATGAGCACTCTTCTGCTGCGACTCAAAGCCCCCCAGCAGTCATGGGGGACCGACTCCCGGTTCCGCTCGCGAGAAACGGGGCTGATGCCAAGCAAGTCCGGCGTTCTCGGCCTGCTTGCAGCAGCCCAGGGTCGAGCGCGGGATGCCGATCTCACCGACCTGGTCGGACTCGCTTTCGCGGTCCGCGTCGACCAGCCGGGCAGGCTCATGATCGACTACCACACTGCACGGCGTCCAGGGGCGAAGAACTCCGCTCTCTCGCACCGGCATTATCGCGTCGATGCGGCTTACGCAGCAGCAGTGTCCGGGCCCGATGAGCTCATCGCGGGAATCTCAGAGGCGATCGACAACCCCGCCTTCCCGCTCTACCTGGGACGACGGTCGTGCCCGGCACCGGCCTGCCTCAACGGTGGTGTCTTTCCCGATGACGAACCGGAATCGCTTCTGCGAGACCTCGAACGTGCGCCGTGGCTGGCCTCTGAGTGGTATCGGAAGGAATGCCCGACCGAGGTGAGACTGCCGATCTATCGTGATGCGGCTGCCGGTGAGATCGGCGAAAGCGTCCAAGACGTGCCGGTGAGCTTCGACCCGCGGCATCGCCGGCACTCGACTCGCAAAGTCGTCCAGGCACCTCCGGTGCGGATCGCCAACGGCGACGGACAGACGCCTCGGGACCCATTCTTCCAGACAGTGATGGAGGCCTGATGTTCTTCTCACGAGTGCAACTCAACCCGCAGCGGCGCAAGACGCGAGAGGCGCTGGCGAGTCCGCAGGTGCTGCACGCCATGGTCGCAAGTGCGCTGCCTCCTGACATGCAGAGAAGCGACGAGGGTCGACTGCTGTGGCGCGTCGACCGAGATCAGCACGATGTGCGTCTCTACGTTGTCTCACCGCATGAACCGAACCTCGAGCACGTTGTCGAACAGGTCGGGTGGACGGCTGCACCGGGACAGACGACGGACTATTCGCGGTTCCTCGGTCGGCTTGCGCGCGGCCAGGAGTATGCCTTCCGGGTGACGCTCAACCCCGTCAAGCAGCAGCGGGTGGCCACGAGTCGGGGCAAGCGACTGCCGCTGTGCCGCGAGGACGAGCAGATCGCGTGGCTGCGCAGCCGGTCTGAGAGGTGGGGATTCTCCATTCCCGAAATCGCACCGGCACAGGACACGATCGACGACGGCACCGCAGCAGAACCGAAACCTGCCGTCAAGATCGTCGGAGTGGGAGATCGATCCTTCTCCAAAGGGCACGGCGAGGACCGGCGGAGGGTCACACAACGACACGTGACCTTCGTCGGACGGCTGGCTGTAGCGGAGGCAGAACACCTGCGACACTTCCTCACGCACGGGATGGGACGCGGCAAAGCCTACGGGTGCGGCCTCATGACGCTGGCAGCGGAGAGCTGACATGTCTGTATCGCAGCAGCCTGAGCGGCAGCAGTTGGCGACAGTCTCAGAGCGTTTGACGTTCGTCTACGTGGAGCGCTGTACGGTGCACCGGGACGCGAACGCCATCACCGCAACCGACGAAGACGGCGTCATCCACATTCCAGTCGCCATGATCGGTGCGCTGCTGTTCGGACCGGGGACGAGAGTGACGCATTCGGCCATGTCTCTGCTGGGCAGCTGCGGAGCATCGGTCGTCTGGGTGGGCGAGGGGGCGGTCCGGTGCTACGCAACCGGACGTCCTCTCGCGCGCTCAAGCCGAATGCTCGAAGCTCAGGCACGCGCCTTCGCGAACCAGCGTCAACGGCTCGACATCGCCCGGCGCATGTATGAGCTGAGATTTCCCGATGAAGACGTGTCGGACCTGACGATGCAGCAGTTGCGCGGACGCGAAGGTGCCCGCGTCCGTCAGATCTACCGCCGGGAATCGGAACGCACGGGTGTCGAGTGGGCACGACGCGACTATGTGCCGGGCACCTTTGAGGGAACCGATCCTGTCAATCGAGCTCTGTCGAGCGCCAACTACTGCCTCTACGGAGTTGTGGCTTCTGTCATCCACGCGCTGGGAATGAGCACCGGGCTTGGGTTCATCCACACCGGCAATGACCTGAGTTTCGTCTATGACATCGCCGACCTGTTCAAAGCGAAGACCACCATTCCGGCGGCGTTCGATGTTGTCGCCTCGGGATCGGAGGATCCGGAGAATGACGTGCGCAGACACCTGCGCGATTTCATGGTGGCAAGTGGTCTCATGGATGAGTGCGTTGCTGTACTGCGCAGTCTGTTTTTCTCTGCAGATGAGTCAGCTCAGGAACCGCCGATCGAGTACGACGGCACCTTGTCCATTTGGTCAGGGCGCGGGAACAGGTCCTTCGCCGCCGGGACGAACTTCGCGCAGCAGGATTCGGCGCTATTGGAGAGCCCGCCCGAGGATGGCGTGTCATGATCGTGCTCGTCCTTTCTGCCTGTCCTCAAGGCCTGCGCGGTTCTCTCACCAAGTGGATGTATGAGGTGACCTCCGGAGTGTTCGTCGGCAACGTCAGCGCCCGTATTCGACATCAGCTGTGGGATGAGGTTCATGAGCATGCCGGTACCGGACGCGCGATCCTTATCTGGTCCTCAGATGGCGAGCAGCGCATGAGATTCGCAGTCAAGGACCATTCCTGGATTCCCGTGGATCTGGACGGCCTGACGCTCATGCGCCGTCCCGCTGCGCAGAAAAGTCGATACAGCGGGCAGATGCGCAAAGGATGGAGTCGCGCCGCCGCACAGCAGAACGCGAGGAAATTCCGGCGACGTTGATTGGCGGTCGCAACTCAGAATCGTGTTTGTCGCAGCAACCGCATGAGCAGGCGAATGAGAGCGGTAGCAGGACGGCGCCGACGCACACGGGCCGTCCTCCGCGTACGCAGGGAGCACGGGCTGATCGAGTTTCAGCCGCTGCCGGCGGGTGGCTCATCCCAGCGCGCGCGGGGAGCATGCCGACCAGTCTGTTCAAGTCCGGGATAGTGAAGGCTCATCCCCGCGTGCGCGGGGAGCATGCGTGGTTCGTCGGGGCACGTGAGTGGTGTTGGGGCTCATCCCCGCGTGCGCGGGGAGCATGTGGTGGATGCCGGTGAGCTGGCCGGTGCGTGGGGCTCATCCCCGCGTGCGCGGAGAGCATAGCAATTCGCCGACGTCAAGATGAGCGAGGACCGGCTCATCCCCGCGTGCGCGGGGAGCATTCACCAGCCTGGTCGAAGCCGAGTTTGCCGGTGGGCTCATCCCCACGTGCGCGGGGAGCATTGAAATCCGGTCGTTCATCGCCCGCACCCTCGCGGCTCATCCCCGCGTGCGCGGGGAGCATGGTCGAGACGCCTGTATGTGTGGGTGATGTCGTGGCTCATCCCCGCGTGCGCGGGGAGCATCCGTTAGTCCATTTCGAATTGTCCTCAATGGGCGGCTCATCCCCGCGTGCGCGGGGAGCATTCCGAGTCGCGGGCGGTCATGACCTCGGTGAGCGGCTCATCCCCGCGTGCGCGGGGAGCATTCGCGCAGCGCGACCACGCCGGCGAGCAGACTGGGCTCATCCCCGCGTGCGCGGGGAGCATGTTGCACTTCCACTACCGCGACGGTGAACGTGCGGCTCATCCCCGCGTGCGCGGGGAGCATGAATCGGCTAACGCCGCGGTAAAGGGCACGGCAGGCTCATCCCCGCGTGCGCGGGGAGCATCGGTCAGCGGTGATCATGGGCCGCTCGCTGCGGGGCTCATCCCCGCGTGCGCGGGGAGCATCTCGGAGTCGCGCGCGCCGTCAGACAGGAACGGGGCTCATCCCCGCGTGCGCGGGGAGCATGTGGGGGGGGTGTCCCTATGGTGGTTGTCAAGCAGCTGCAGAGATTCGGGGCTCGTATAGCGTGCCTGTTTTCATCATCGCGTACATGACGTTCAGTCGGCGACGCGCC
>NZ_JBHMAU010000133.1:0-111951 GCF_042429315.1 Brevibacterium otitidis
TCCTGGCTCGAAGTTCGAATCAATCGAAACTCTTGCTGAAGTCGGTGTGCAGTCAGCGTCCTACGCCACGATCAAACCTGACTAATTTGAGCCAAGTCAGGTTACACCTACTCGGTACCTGCCAGCATCGTATTGCGCTCACGCCGAGCTCGTGTAGCGGGAAATCAATAACGGCTCACTGCTGGCCGGCGAAGTCCTTCTCATCGCGCATATAGCGGTTGATCGCCGAGACCACGGCCTTGAGCGAGGCCTTCGTGATGTTCGGGTGCAGGCCTGCTCCCCACATCACGCGGTCGCCGATGGCGATCTCGACGTAGGCGGCAGCGGTCGTGTCCGCACCGGCGCCGATCGCATGCTCGGTGTAGTCCTGGACGCGCACGTCGACGCCGAAGTTCTCGTTCATGACGTTGACGAGCGCGTTCAGCGGGCCGGTGCCGTGGCCTTCGTAGGAGCGCTCCTGGCCATCGGTCTCCAGGGTGACTTCGAGGCGCTCGGCGTTCCTGCCAGCGGCATCGTCATCGGCATGCGCCGACTCGGTGCGCAGCGCGGTGATCCGGAAGCGTCCCCAGCGGGTGCTGGGATCGTCCGAGGGCAGGTACTCGTCGGAGAAGATCTGCCAGATCTTGGCTGCCGGCACCTCACCGCCGGCCTCGCTGTGCTGCTGGACGACCTTGGCGAACTCCACCTGCATGCGGCGCGGCATGTCGAGGCCGTATTCGCTCTTGAGCAGGTAGGTCACGCCGCCCTTGCCGGACTGCGAGTTGACGCGGATGATCGCCTCATAGGTGCGGCCCAGGTCCTTCGGGTCGACCGGCAGATACGGCATGTCCCATTCCATCTCGTCGATGGGCACGCCGGCGTCGCGGGCCTTCTTCTCACGGTCGGCGAACGCCTTGTTGATCGCGTCCTGGTGGGAACCGGAGAAGGAGGTGAACACGAGGTCGCCGCCATAGGGGTGGCGTTCGTGCACGCCGATCTGGTTGCAGTACTCGACGGTGCGGATGACCTCGTCGATATCGGAGAAGTCGAGTTCGGGATCCACGCCCTGGGAGTACAGGTTGAGCGCGGTGGTGACGAGATCGAGGTTGCCGGTGCGCTCACCGTTGCCGAACAGGCAGCCTTCGATCCGGTCGGCTCCGGCCATGATGCCGAGTTCGGCAGCGGCCACGCCGGTGCCGCGGTCATTGTGCGGGTGCAGCGAGATCGCGATGTTCTCCCGGTAGGGCACGTGGCGGCAGAACCATTCGATCTGGTCGGCATAGGTGTTCGGGGTACCGCGCTCGACCGTGGCCGGCAGGTTGACGACGGTCTCCCGGCCGTCGGCCGGCTGCCACATGTCGAGGACATTGCCGACGATGTCGAGGGCGAACTCCGGTTCGGTGTCGACGAAGATCTCCGGTGAGTACTGGTAGCCGAAGTCAGCGTCGCCGAGCAGCGACTCAGCGTGCTTCATCACCGCCTGCGTGCCGCGCATCGCGATGTCGCGGGTCTGGTCGTAGCCTTCGCCGTCGAAGCCGAAGACGACCTTGCGGAACACCGGAGCGGTGGCGTTGTACAGGTGGACGGTGGGCATCTTCGCTCCGACGAGGCTCTCGACGGTGCGTTCGATGAGGTCCTCGCGCGCCTGGGTGAGCACGGAGATCCGCACATCACCGGGGATCACGTCCTCTTCGATGATCTGGCGGACGAAGTCGAAGTCAGGCTGGCTGGCGGCCGGGAAGCCGACCTCGATCTCCTTGAATCCGAGGCGGACGAGCAGATCGAACATCGCCCGCTTGCGGTCGGGGGTCATCGGGTCGATGAGCGCCTGGTTGCCGTCGCGCAGATCGGTCGACAGCCAGCGCGGCGCCTTCGTGATCCGCTGGTCGGGCCAGGTCCGATCGCGCATATCGAGGGAGAGGCGGTCGAAGAACGACTTGTACTTGGCGAAGGGCATCGGGGTCGGCTGTTGCAGATGTGCCATGGTGTCTCTTCCTCCGTGGTGTGCGTGGAGACCGGGCCTCAGAGCGGGTGGGCGGGTGGGCCCGGGGAATGTCAGCGACCGGCAGCACGGACTCCGCGGCGAGGATGCGGCCTGAGTCAGGCCTCGCCGCGGCACGGAAGGAGGAGGTTGTGCCTAGCCATGTCTTCACCCTAAGACGCGATGGCGTGCTTCCATCTCCGCGTCCGAGGTGTGAGACGGTCAGTTCTTGAAATCGACGCCGGCGCGGGCGATGGAGAATCCCTTGCCCGATTCCATATGGGTGCATTCGACGCCGCTCTCCTCAGAGGTGCAGCGCATGCCGTGGGCTTCCACGCTCTGCCCGTAGGCCAGCTCCTGGCTGTCTCCGGACGCTGGCGGCGGGTCAGCGCAGGAGAAGCCTGCTCCATCGGCGTTGGCGACGACGACCGAACCCCACGGATCGACCTTGCAGTCATCGGGCTTCTCCGCCTGCGGTTCGTAGTCGAAGCTGGAGATCTCGCAGCGGGCCCGCTCATTGCTGATGGTGCAGGAGATGTTGCCTGAGGGCGTGGTGAAGGCTTCAGCGACCTGTTCGCCGGAGGTCTCGGTCGGTTCCTGGCTCGCCTCGCTCGTCGGTTCGGCGGTGTCAGCCGGTGGCGGCGGGGGCGTCTCACCCTGGACGTCGTCGCTGCGGGTGCTGACGTCCCAGACGATGTAGCCGATGCTGCCGGCGACGATGAGTGCGGCGAGGATGATCGCAATGATGGCCGGGACCGGCAGACCGCCCTTCTTGCGCGGCGGCTGTGCCGGTGGCTGCGGAAACGAGCCGGTCGGCACGCCGGGCGGCTGCCCGAATCCGGCATGCTGCCCGGGACTCGGCGCGCCGTGTCCGGGTGCATATCCTGGTGCCGCTCCGCAGCTCTGGACGGGGCTGTGGCCTTGGGCCGCAGGGTAACCGGGCGGGGAGGCAGCGTAGCCGGATGCGGTGGCACCGTAGGTCTGCGAGGCGGCCGGGCTGACGGCCGGCGGCTGTGGCGGCGGTGGTGGCGCATCGGACGGCTGGCGTGCCGGCCACACCGAGGGTGCTGCCTGCTGTTCGGCGAATGCCTCATCGGCTTTGGTGGCCTTCGGCAGGTGATCACGCGGAATGTCCTGTTCCTGGGTGCCGTCGAGCCTGTCGTCGCGGGTCTCTGCAGCGAGTTCGCGCAGCTCTTCGAGGCTGAGCATCTTCGTCGACTCCGCACTGTCTCCGGTCGCGTCGGCTGGTTCCGTCGCCGGCTGGCCGGCAGGTGCCGTCTGCGGCTGGGGAGGCGCGGCAGGTGTTCCGGTCACCGGCGGCATCGCGGCGGTGGCACCAGCCTGAGCCTGGCTGCCGGACTGTCCGCGGCTTGCGGAACCGGCAGGGTCGGCAGAGCTGTCGGCGCCCGGCTTGGGCTGGCCGACGAAGAGCTGGGTCGTCAGCGACTCCTCGGGTTCGGAGTCGGCGCGGCGGCGCGGCTGCGGCCGGTACGACGGCGGTGGTGGCAGGGTCATAGTGCTCCCAGTTTAGTCTGCTGCCGGTATCCGCATACTCAGGAGGTGACCAGGCGCGCCGGAATCTGCACGGCCCGCTCAAGCATGGAATAATAGCCACATGCCCATCGTGCCGAAGACAGTCCTCCCGGCTGCTGTGCTGACAGCGGCCGCACTGCTCGTCTCCGGATGCGGCGCAGTCGGCAGCGCAAACGCGCAGGCAGCCGCTGAAGGCGCCCCGGTCTCTGCAGAGAGTGTCGGCTCCAGCCTCAGCGCCCCGCAGCTGCAGTCACCCGGTGACTTCCCGGCCCCTGCCGTTCAGGAGCCCATCGAGCCGAACGCAGCCGATTCCGCGCCAGGCGGCGAGGCTTCCAGCAGCACCGACGATGACGCTGTCGTACCCGCCGATGACATCGCTGCCGGCCAGACGTTCCCCACCCTGCCCGGTGTCGGCCCGGAGACCCGCGGCGAAGTGCCCGATACGGCCCGCCAGGTGCTGGTGGCCATCGGCGAGGACGCGAAGGACACCCGGAACCAGCTGGTACTCTACCAGCGTGCTGATGTCGAGGCTGACTGGGAGGCTGTCAAGGTCTTCTCCGCCCACAACGGCCGCAGCGGGTGGGCCGAAGAGCGCCGCGAGGGCGACGGCACCACCCCGGTCGGCGTCTTCGCGCTCACCGACGCCGGCGGAGCCAAGGCAGACCCGAACTCGAAGCTACCCTACACCCAGAACAGCGGCCTGCGCGACGGCGCTGCCCAGGTCTACGGTGAGGACTGGCGCGACGTGTTCGACTATGTCATCGCCATCAACTACAACCGCAAGGCCGGCACCGCCCCGACGGACAACACCCGCCCGATGGGCTGGGATGCCGGCGGCAAGATCTGGCTCCACGTCGACCACGACTCCCCCACCCGCGGCTGCGTGACCGTGCCGACCGATGAGATGCAGTATCTGCTGCAGACCATCGACCCCGAGCTCGATCCGCACATCGTCATGGGTCCTGCCGACCTCCTCGGCCGGTGAGCCAGGCAGCGCATGACGGCACACCCCGGCTTCCCCACCCGCACGACACTGCGCGAGCTCACACCGACACTCCGGCTGCTGCCCTATGAGCTCGGCGAGCCGACGCTGACAGCCCTCTACGATTCCAGCCCGCTGAGCGACCCGCACGGCATGCGCGTGCAGGCGAACATGGTCACCACCCTCGACGGGGCCGTCACCGGCGCTCACGACAGCTCCCGGGAGATCTCCACCCCTGCCGATATGCGGGTGTTCTCGGTGCTGCGCTCCCTTGCCGATGCCGTTGTCGTCGGAGCCGGCACCGCCCGGGCCGAAGGCTACACCCGGCTGGCCGCCAAACGCGCTCACCTCGCCCAGCGCCGCCGCCGCGGCCAGGCCGACGTGCCCGCGCTCGTCCTCATCACCGCCTCCGGGCTCATCGACACCAACCGGCTCGATGCCGCCGGCACCTCCGATGTCATCGTCCACACCTCGTGTGCCGATGAGGTGACGCTGGATCGGCTGCGCGGCTACTGCGGGGACGGCAATGTCGTCGCCCATGCAGACGAAGTCAGCCCGGCAGCGGTGCTCGCTGACCTCCGCGCCCGAGGCATGCGCCGGGTGCTGTGCGAAGGCGGGCCCGCCCTGCTCGGGACCTGGATCCAGGCCGGTGTCATCGACGAACTGTGCCTGACCGTCAGTCCCCTCATCACCGGCACCGGCCCGGGCCTGCTCTCCGGGCCGACCTTCGACCCGCCGCTGCGCGCCCGCCCCCTGTCCCAGCTGACCGATGGTTCGACCGCCATCCACCGGCTGCAGCTGGGGTCCCCCTGATCCACCCCACCGATAGGAGCACATCATGACCCGCACCATCGCTGTCACCGGAGCCGCCGGGCAGATCGGCTACAGCCTGCTCTTCCGCCTGGCTGCAGGATTCGTCTACGGTGATGAGCCGATCCGTCTGCGGCTGCTGGAGGTCCCGCAGGCGCTGCAGGCCCTCGAGGGCGTCGTGATGGAACTCGACGACTGCGCCTTCACCCGGCTCGAAGCCGTCGAGATCACCGATGACCCTGCCACCGCCTTCGACGGTGTCGATGCGGCACTGCTGATCGGCTCGATGCCGCGGAAGACGGGCATGGAACGCGCTGATCTGCTGCAGAAGAACGGCGAGATCTTCTCCACCCAGGGCCGGGCGCTGGTCAATGCCGCCGATCACGTCAAGGTCGTCGTCACCGGCAACCCGGCCAATACGAATGCGCTCATCGCCTCCCACCACGCCCCGGACATCCCGAAGACGCAGTTCACCGCCCTCACCCGGCTCGATCACAACCGGGCGCTGTCGCAGCTGGCGGCGAAGACCACCGAGGTCACCGGTGAGCCTGTGTACGTTCAGGACATCGAGCAGGTCGCCATCTGGGGCAACCACTCCGCCACCCAGTACCCCGACATCTCCCACGCCCGGCTGGCCGGCCGGTCGCTGGCCGAGGTCATCGGCGATGAGGCGTGGGTGGCAGATGAGTTCGTGCCGACGGTCGCCAAGCGCGGAGCTGCGATCATCGCCGCCCGCGGCGCCTCCTCGGCCGCCTCGGCTGCCCACGCGACGCTGGAGCACCTGCGCGACTGGGAGCACGGCAGCAGCGGACGCTGGGTGTCGATGGCCGTGCACTCACAGGGTGAGTATGATGTGCCGGCCGGGCTCGTCTCCTCGTTCCCGGTCGTGTGCACAGGCGGCGGCTATGAGATCGTCACCGGTCTGGAGATCGACGCGTTCTCCCGGCGGCGCATCGACGCCTCGGTCGCTGAACTGCAGGCCGAGCGGAACACCGCCCAGGACCTCGGCGTCCTGTGAGCCGAAACGTCCTGTGAGCCGGAACGTGCTGTGAACCCGAGCCTGCCGGCTGTTCGATCAGCGGTCGACGGGCCGTTCCAGGCAGCCGTCGCCACGTCCGAGTTGCCGGTTGCTCATATCGAGCAGCCGTGACGTCTCCTGGCCGGCTGTGTCACCCGATGCCGCGGCCGGGTCAGACCGCGTGGGCGACGTGCTTGCCAGCCGGGCCGGTGCCGCCGGTTGCTGACGGCTGGGAAGCGGGCTGCGCAGCACCTTCGATTCGAGGAAGTTCGCCACATCATCCGACCAGCGCTCCGGGTCGGTGTTCCACTCCTTGGTGTGCCGGCCCTTGGTGTAGCTGGGCATCGTCACGAGGTCGCGGCGCACATTCGCCAGCGCGTGCGAGGGACCGGTGGGCACGAATTCGTCGGTTTCGGAATGGATGAGCAGCAGCGGTGTGTCCAGTTCGGCAGCCCGCGTCAGCCAGTCCATCCGGTCGAGGTCGAGCGGGGTCTCCAGCCCGGTGATCCGCCTCGCCCACGGGCGGGTGATCATGTCAAGCGTCAGCCGTGCGATCGGGGTGGGCAGGAAGTTGAGTCTGGCCTGGTGGTCGAGCACGTTGTACCAGTCGACGACCGGCCCGTCGAGGACGAGAGCGCGGACATGGTCGCGGTTGCGGCCGCGCGAGGCGGCCTGGAAGGCGATGGCCCCTCCCATCGACCAGCCGAAGAGCACGACGTTCTTCGCCCCGCGGGCCAGCGCATAGTCGATGGCGACATCGACGTCGAGCCATTCGGTGTCCCCCAGCCCGTAGCGGGCTGACCGGCCGACCCGCACCTCGGCGTCGTTGCGGTAGGCCATCGCCAGTGCCGGCATGCTCAGCGAGTCGAGCACGGGACCTGCGCGCAGGCACTCCGCGCGGGTGGCACCGCGGCCGTGGATGAGGATCGCCCACGTATCGCTGGGCTTTTCGGCCGTCGTCGGCAGGTACCAGGCCGGCAGCTCGCCGACATCGGAGACGAGCGCGATGTCCTCATACGGCAGGTTGAGCTGTTCGGGATGCGAGTAGAACTGGCCGGTCCAGCGGCCCCACCGGGCGGTGCGCAGGTTGCCTGCGGTCACTCCCAGCACTTCGCGGGAGACAGTCTGGGAGACCGGGTCGTATTCGACGATGTCGCCGAGCTGGGCATGACCGGTCGCGGAGTCGAAGTACAGGCCGTAGCGTCCGTTGACGAGGGTGTCGTCGGTGGCCGGCAGGTGGACGCGCATATCGTCGTCGAAGCCGTCGACGTGCAGGATCTCCAGGTCTTCGGGTGCGTTCTCGGGGACGACGATGCGGCGGGCGAAGTAGGCGGCCAGACCCGATGAGGCCACGGAGACGAGCGCTCCGACGGCCAGGCCGATGCCCGCGCCGGCGGCGGTGAAGCGCAGAGCCCGATTCTTGAAGTCCACGTCAGTCATCACTGCTCCCTCCTGTGTGCCCATCCTACTCACCTGAGATGACCGCGGATTCCAGGAAGTACAGAGGATCTCAGCAGCTCTGCCTGCTTGCCGCTGCCGGGCCGGTCGCTGATAGCGTGTGCGCATGCGTGCATCTGCACATGCTCGTGTGGGAGGAGACGAGACCATGACCGATTCGACCCGTGCTCAGGACACCGCCGCAGACGGCAGCGCCACGGCTGCTCGCAGCGAACGCGACTGGCAGGAGATCCTCTCCCCAGCCGAGTTCGCGGTGCTGCGCCAGGGCGGGACCGAGCGACCCTTCACCGGCGAGTACACCGATCACACCGCCACCGGCACCTATTCCTGCCGGGCCTGCGGGGCGGAGCTGTTCCGCTCGGAGACGAAGTTCGACGCCCACTGCGGCTGGCCGGCGTTCTACGCGCCGCTGGCCGAAGACCGGGTGCGCTACATCGAGGACCGGTCGCTCGGCATGGTGCGCACGGAGGTGCGCTGCCGGGCCTGCGATTCCCACCTCGGGCACGTGTTCTACGGAGAGGGCTTCGGCACCCCCACCGATGCCCGCTTCTGCATCAACTCCATCTGCCTGGACTTCGCCGAGTGAGCGAGCCTAGGGCCGGTGCCGCGCCGCTCATCCGCAAGCCCTTCACCGAGCTCAGCACGACAGAGCTGTACGGGATCCTGCAGCTGCGCTCTGCGGTGTTCGTCGTCGAGCAGAGCTGTGTGTTCCTCGACCTCGACGGCATCGACACTCTGCCGGAGACCGTCCATGCCTTCATCCCGCAGCCGACCCGCGCGGCCCGGGACTCCCATGGTGCGCAGTCGGGGCTGTCTCTCATGCCAGCCGCCTACGCCCGGGTGCTGCCGCTGAGCTTCCCTGATGGCCCGGCCAGCGCCCCGGATGCCCGGTCGATCGGCCGGGTGGTGACCGACCCCGAGGTGCGGGGCACCGGGACGGGGCTGCGCCTGCTGGGTGCGCTGGTCGCCGTCTACGGGAACGCGCCGCTGGTGATGAATGCGCAGAGCCATCTGGAGGGCTATTACGGGCGGCTCGGCTTCGTGCCGAACGGCCCGCGGTTCATGGAGGACGGGATCGAGCACACCCCGCTGCGCCGTGACCCGGGGCCCGAGGCGCCCTCCAGCTGAGCCAGTGGTCTCCGTGAGGGTCAGCGCCAGAGAGCGATGATGTCAGCGAGATCCTTGCGCGGTCCGGTGAAGAACGGAATCTCCTCGCGCACGTGCAGGCGCGCCTCGGTGTTGCGCAGATCGCGCATGAGGCTGATGATCCGGTCGAGGTCATCGGCTTCGAAGGCGAGCAGCCATTCGTAGTCGTTGAGCGCGAAGGCGGCGATGGTGTTGGCCTTGACGTCCTTGTAGCCGGCAGCGGCCATGCCGTGGTCGCGCAGCATCTTCGCCCGCTCCTGCGGGTCGAGCAGGTACCAGTCGTAGGAGCGCACAAATGGGTAGACGCACAGGTAGTCACCTGGGTTCGGATCGGTGAGGAAGGCCGGCAGGTGCGCCTTGTTGAACTCGGCCGGACGGTGCTGGCCGATGCACGACCAGACCGGGTCGAGCAGCCCGCCCAGCAGCGAGCGGCGCACAACGGAGTAGGCCTGCTGCAGCAGTTCGACGCTGGGGGCATGCCACCAGAACATGAGATCGGCATCAGCGCGCATCGCCGAGATGTCATAGGTGCCGCGCACAACGAGATCCTCATCGGCAAGCGCTGCCAGGCCCTCATCGAGCTCGGCAGCGAGCTCAGCGCGGTCGGCATCGCCGAGCTCACCGGCGACGGCGAAGACGCTGTAGCCGGCGTAGCGGATCTCCTTGTTGAACTTCTCGATCTGTTCGGCGGTGGGCTGAACGTAGTCAGACATTTCTTCGTTCCTCTCTGCGGCCAACAGCGGCCATGTCTGTGCGGGCGGTTCAGGGTCAGTGGGCGGTTCAGGGTCAGCGGGCGGATTCGGTGGATGGACGTTCAGTGTGCTGCGGCGGCTCGGGGTTCGGCGCTGAGTGCTGCGGCGATCCGCGCGGCTTCGCTGGCGGCGCGCCGGAGGCACACCGGGATGCCGACGCCGTCATAGGCGGAGCCGGCCAGGCCGAGGCCCGGATGGTCGGTGAGCGCAGCATCGATGGCGCGGCTGCGGTCCAGATGCCCGGGCCGGTACTGCGGCAGCGACTGCGTCCAGCGCTGCACCTCGATGTGGCGACAGGCGACCGTGCTGCCGGTGATGTCGCGCCAGTCGGCGAGCGCGCGGGCGGCGAGCTCCGCATCGGGCAGGTGCTGCCAGGCATCCGGGGAGTCGCCGTAGCGACCGACGCTCATCCGCACCACAGCCGTGCCTGCAGGAAGCGCGTCTTTCAGCCACGGCCACTTGTTCGAGGCGAAGGTCGAGGCTTTGATGAACCGGCCTTCGGTGGGCGGGATGAGGAAGCCGGAGCCGGACAGCGGTGCATCACCGGTGTCCAGCACGGCGGTGACGACAGCCGAGTCGGCATAGTCGATGGCACCGAGGACGCCTGCGATCTCGGCATCGACATCGGCGAGGATCGAGGCTGCTGCGTAGGCGGGAACGGCGAGGGCGACGGCCTCGGCTGGAAGGTGCTCCTCCCCTGCGCGCACCGACCAGCCAGGCTCGCCGCTGCCCGGCTGGCCCGGCTGCAGGGCGGTGACGGGGGTGCCGACTTCGATGCGCACGCCGCGAGCGCGCAGGTCATCTGCCAGGGCGGTGATGAGCCGGCTGATGCCCCCGCGCAGAGTCATGAACACCGGTGGGGCGTCGGCGCGGGCGGCGCCGGGAATGTTCGCACCCGATGCCGCGCTGCGCTGGGCGCGCACCGTTCTGACGGCGTCGATGACCGAGGTGCCGGTCTGGGCTGCCGGCAGCAGCGCGGGAATCGTGGCCGCCATCGACAGCTCGCGGCAGCGTCCGGCGTAGACGCCGCCGAGCAGCGGGTCGACGATGACATCGGCGACGGCATCGCCGAGGCGGGAGGCGATGAACTCGCCGACGGCCACATCCCCTTCAGCAGGGTCGGTGAGCGTCTCTGCCTGGGCGCGGTCCACCTCGGCGGCGGTGAGGATCCCGGCCAGGCTGGCCGGGTCGCTCGGCACGCCCATGAGCGTGTCCTTCGGCATCGCATGCATGGTGCCGTGGACGTACAGCTGGGAGGAGTGTTCCCGGGAGGGGAACTCCAGGTCGAGGCCGAGCTCAGCGCACAGGCTCGTGGTCTCGGGCCTGAGGAACAGGCTCGCCTCGGCACCGACGTCCGCGCCGCCAGGTGCCGCGCCGCCCAGCGTCGAGGACTTGAGGCAGCCGCCGAGGCGCTCGGAGGCTTCGCAGACGGTGATCTGGGCTTCCGGCAGCGCGACCGCCAGCCGGTGGGCGGTCGCCAGTCCGGAGATGCCGCCGCCGACGATGACGATGCGCGCTGCGCTCACTGCAGGTCGTCTCCGCTCAGCAGTGCCGAGGAGATGCGGTGGACTTCTTCGACGATCCGGCCGGGCACCTCGGGGTCGGTGGTCGGCAGGACGCCGTGGCCGAGGTTGAAGATGTGGCCGCCGGGGTGGGCGAAGCCGGCGCGCACGATCTGCTCGATGCGCGGCTGCAGCGCCTCCCACGGGGCGAAGAGCAGCGCCGGATCGAGGTTGCCCTGCAGCGCCTGGCCGGGCTTGAGGCGGGCGGAGGCGTCGGCGAGGTCGACGCGGTAGTCAGCGCCGACGACATCGGAACCGGCTTCGGACATCGCAGGCAGCAGCTCACCGGTCTGCACCCCGAAGTGGATGCTCGGCACATCGTGGCCGGCAAGCTCGGCGAAGACGCGCGCCGAATGCAGCAGCACGTGTTCGCGGTAGTCGCGCGGATTGAGGAACCCGGCCCAGGAGTCGAAGAGCTGGAAGGCCTGCGCGCCGGCGCGCAGCTGCACGTCGAGGAAGGTCGCCGACATCGCCGCGAGCTTGCCGAGCAGCTGAGAGAACATCTTAGGGGCGCCTGCCATCATCGCCTTGGTCTTCTCATGGTTACGGCTCGGGCCGCCTTCGATGAGGTAGCTGGCGAGCGTGAACGGGGCGCCGGCGAAGCCGATGAGGGCGGTGTCCTCACGGGTGGCGAGCTCAGCGGCGATGCGCGAGATCGATTCGGCGATATCGGGCATCATCTCGGCGGTGAGCTCCGGCAGGCTGTCGACATCGGCCTGGGTGCGCACCGGGTGTGCGATGACCGGGCCGACGCCGGGTTCGATGACGACGTCGACACCGGCGGCCTGGAGCGGGACGACGATATCGGAGAAGAAGATCGCCGCGTCGACATTGTGGCGGCGCACCGGCTGCAGGGTGATCTCGGCGACGAGATCAGGGGTGCGGCAGGCTTTGAGCATCTGCGTGCCCTCGCGCAATTCGCGGTATTCGGGAAGGGAGCGGCCGGCCTGTCGCATGAACCAGACAGGGGTCCGGTCAACCGGCTGAGAGCGCGCCGCACGCACGAGAGTCGTCGTCATGCCCCCTATCGTCTCACTTGTCGCCTGAGGGAGGAAAGGCGTTCGCCCTCCAGAACAACCCGTCTCACATGGCTCGGTGTGCGGCGGCTGCGGCTAGGCTTGCCGGTATGACTTCTGCGCTGCGTCCCATCGCCTCTGCCGCCGAACTGCCGTCTGTGCCCTGGGCCAATGGGGCCGGTTCGACGATCGAACTCGTCTCCCTCGACGCCTCGGCACAGCTGACCCCGGACCTGCCGCGCTGGCGGGCTTCGATCGCCACCCTCGAACAGCCGGCGGAGTTCTCCGCGCTGCCGGGCGTGCGGCGGATCTTCCGGCCGATCGGCAGCGACCTCGTCCTCCTCATCGACGGCACCCGCCATACAGTCGCCGACGGCCAGGCCTGCCTCTTCGACGGCGCGTCGATGACGGGCCTGGTCGAGCTCGACCGGCCGTGCCGGGCGGTCAACCTCATGATCGCCGCGCCCGAGGCGCCGGTCGCCGCAGCCGAGGTGGTAGTCGCCGGATCGTCCAGCGCACCTGAGCCCGTTGTCGACGGGACCTTCGCCCTCACCCTCGGCGACTCCCACCTCGGGCCCGGCTTCACCCTGCTGCGCACAGACGAACCGGCACCCGGCGGCATGAGCGAACATGCCGGGGTACCGGTGCTGCGGTTCTGAGCAGCCGCAGCTGCAGCTGCTCTCAGGATGGCCGGCGACGAGGGCTTCATCGGCCGACGGCGCGGTCCGGCTGGAGGCCTGCTGCACAGTCCGGCTGCTGCCGGTTGTGTCGTCAGGCGGGTGCTCAGATCCGGTCGCTGCTGTTGAGCGCGTAGAACTCGCGGTCGACGTAGACGAGTGAGCGGCCGGGCTCGGAGGTGATGATGTCTGTGATCTCGCCGACGCACACCGTCGAATCTCCCGCCGGGGTCTGGGAGGCGAACCGGCAGTGCAGCACCGCATGGGCGCCGGGCAGATACGGGTCGCCGCCGGGCAGGGTCGCAAAGCCCTGCTCTGGGGTGAAGCGCGGCCCGTCAGAGCGGGCGAAGGCGCGGGCGATGTCGACGTGCTCAGCGCCGAGGGTGTTGACGACGAAGCTCTCCGCGCTCAGCAGCCGCGAAGCCGAATAGCGGGCGGTGGAGACAGAGAAGTGCAGTAGCGGAGGCTGCAGGGTGACGCTGGCCAGACTGGAGACTGTCAGTCCGATCGGTCCGTCCGGCGACTGTGCGGTGATGACCGCGACTCCGGCCGGGTGGTGGCGGAAGGCGTGTTTGAAATCCTCTGGGTCTGCGCTCATATGATAGCGGGCTCCTTTCCTCATGTCAGCCTCAGCGTCGTATCAGCCCTAACACGCACCGGCCCCACTTTAGTCCTGGGCCATCCCGCTGTTCTGGGGGCTGCCCGGCGTGGACGCTCGCCGTTGTCCGTGCCTCGACCTACAGTGATGAGTGTGATAGCCCCCTCACCGCTGAACCGGATACCGCAGGCTTTCGCTCGCGCCGCTGACGTGCTGCGCAAGCCGCGCGGAGACGCGCGCATCAAGGTCAGTGAGATCCCCGCCCCGTCCAAACTCGCCCCCTACGCCATCGCCCTCGGCGCTGAAGTCCATGCCGATGAGGCATTCCAGGCTGCCAGCGGCGAGGACATCGACGAGCTGGCCACCGGCCGGATCGTGCTGCTCTACGACCCGGATCGGCCGGAGGAATGGGACGGTGAGTTCCGGCTCGTCAGCTATGTGCGCGCCGAGCTAGAAGCGGAGATGGGCAATGAGGCGATGCTCGGACCGGTGGCCTGGTCATGGCTGACCGAGGCGCTGGAGACCAACGACTGTGAGATCACCAACACCGGCGGCACCACCACACGCGTGATGTCGGAGAGCTTCGGCACACTGGCCGGCCGGCCCTGGTCGATCGACCTGGAGCTGCGCGCCTCCTGGACACCGGTGCTCGAAGAGCCGGAGGACATCGGCAACCACGTCGATGCCTGGATCGATCTCATCGGCCTCGTCGCCGGCCTGCCCCCTGTTCCCGACGGCGTGACGCCGCTGCCGGGGCGACGCCGGTGAGCTCACGCCACGTCGACGAGAATCTGCCCCTGCTCGCCCGTCCGGCTGGCGGCGTGCCCGAGGTCATCGACACCCCTGCAGCCCTGCACGAGGCCATCAGCGCCCTGGCTGCCGGCACGGGCCCGGTCGCGATCGATGCTGAACGGGCTTCCGGCATCCGCTACGACGACCGCGCCTTCCTCATCCAGCTCAAGCGTGCCGGCAGCGGCATCATGCTCATCGACCCCGAAGCGCTGCCGGATCTCACCGAGCTCAGTGCCGCACTCGACGGAGTCGAATGGGTGCTGCATGCTGCCACCCAGGATCTGCCGTGCCTGGCGGATCGGGGCATGCGGCCCGCTGCCCTGTTCGATACGGAGCTCGCCGCCCGGATGCTCGGCGCAGAGCGCTTCGGGCTGGCCGCACTTGTCGGCAGCGAGCTGGGCGTGCGTCTGGCCAAGGAACACTCCTATGTCGACTGGTCGACCCGGCCGCTGCCGCTCGACTGGCTCAACTACGCCGCGCTCGATGTCGAACTGCTCGTCGAGCTGCGGGATGCGCTGGCGACGCAGCTGTGCGACGCCGGCAAGGATGAGTTCGCCCGCCAGGAGTTCGCTCATCTGCTCGGCTTCGAAAAGCGTGTGCACACCGATCCGTGGCGGCGCATCAGCGGACTCGGCAGCGTCAGGAACCGCCGCGCCCTCGCCCGTGCCCGCCAGCTGTGGCTCGACCGTGATGCGGCAGCCGCCAAGCAGGATCTGGCACCTGGCCGGCTGCTGCGCGACCGGCTGCTCGTCGCCCTGACGAAGGCGAAAGTCCGCACGATCGACGACATCTACGCGGTGCCCGGCGGCAAGGAGCTCTCCGGGAAGCAGGCGGCCGAAGTGCTGCACTCTCTGCAGCGGGCCGATGCGCTGCCGGCTGCCGAGCTGCCGCCGCTGCGGGCGCCGCAGCAGAATGCAGGCCCACGCGCCGACCGTGAGGTCGCCAAGGCCCGGTCGGAGCGGATGCGCGCCGCCGTGCGTGCGGTCGCCGAAGAGATGGAGATGCCGCATGAGGTGCTGCTCACCCCGCGGCTGGTGAAGTCGCTGGCGAATGAGCCTGTCGTCGGCGATACCGCTGCCGTCGAGGACTATCTGCAGGCTGGGCAGGCCCGGCCCTGGCAGATCGAGCGCACAGCCGCGGTGCTCGCTGAGGCGGCAGCAGCCGCTGATGCCGAGGCATCCTGAACCCTGTCGGCTCGGCTCCTGCCGGCTCAGCATCCCCGGCGGGCTCTGAGGTGAGCTCACATGCTCAGGTGACCCCCGCCTCGGGAGCGGGATCTCACATTGCGCGGCGGCTGGCGCGGTGGGCGCGTTCGGCCAGGTGCGAGGGCAGCATGTGCAGCGTGTTCTCCAACATCTGCGGCACCGACAGGCCGGCGTATTCGAGGATCTCCTCGCGCGTGCCGTGCGGCAGGAACTCATCGGGCACGCCGAGTTCGACAACACCGGTGCGCGAGTCCTCATCGCGCAGATCCTGACGGATCTGGGAGCCGATGCCGCCGATCTTCACACCGTCCTCGACGACAGCGACCAGCGCATGGTCTTTGCCCATCGTCAGCACGGACTCCGGCACCGGCAGCACCCAGCGCGGGTCGATGACCGTTGCGCCGATCGAGCGCTGGCGCAGTTCCTCGGCAAGTGCGAGAGCACGGTCGGCCAGCGCGCCGACGGAGACGATGAGCACATCGGGGTCGAGTCCGTCGGCGGGTTCGGCGAGGATGTCGACGCCGTCTGCTGTCCGGGACAGCGCCTCGATGTCGTTGCCGACCGAGCCGCGGGAGAACCGCACCACAGTCGGGGCGTCGTCGACAGCGACAGCTTCGTTGAACTCCTCGACCAACCGGGTGGCATCGCGCGGGGCCGCCAGCTGCAATCCGGGCACGACCTGAAGCATGGCGATGTCCCAGATGCCGTGATGGCTGGCTCCGTCAGGGCCGGTGATGCCGGCGCGGTCGAGGACGAAGGTCACTCCCTGCCTGTGCAGAGCCACGTCCATGAGCAGCTGGTCGAAGGCACGGTTGAGGAAGGTGGCGTAGAGACACACGACCGGGTGCAGGCCGCCGTAAGACAGGCCGGCGGCCGAGGCGACGGCATGCTGTTCGGCGATGCCGACGTCGAAGACGCGCTCCGGGAACTCCTCGGCGAAGCTCTTGAGCCCGACCGGGATGAGCATGGCCGCGGTGATCGCGACGATGTCCTGGCGTTCGCGTGCGATGCGGGTGATCTCGTCGCCGAACACTGAGGTCCAGGAGGTTGACTTCGACGGCTGCGAGCGGCCGGTCTCGGCGTCGATGACGCCCACAGCATGGAACTGGTCCTCCATGTCCGCCATCGCGGGTGCGTAGCCGTAGCCCTTCTGGGTCAGCGCGTGGACGATGACCGGGCCCTGGTCGTAGTCCTTGGCCTTGGCCAGGGCGCGTTCGAGGCTGTCGAGGTCGTGTCCGTCGACCGGGCCGACGTACTTGATGCCGAGTTCGTCGAACATGCCGGTCGCAGCCGGGGCCATCATGTCTTTGAGGCCCTTCTTCATGCCGTGCATCGCCGAATAGGCGGCCCGGCCGGGAGGCCCGGACTGCTGCAGGCGCTCCTTGCCCCATGAGAGGAGCTTCTCGTACTGCGATGAGGTGCGCAGCGAGTCGAGATGCTCCGCGAAGCCGCCGACAGTCGGGGCATAGGAGCGGCCGTTGTCGTTGACGACGATGACGAGCTTGCGCGGCGGCTGGGACTTATCGGCTGCGATCGTGTTCAGCGCCTCCCAGGCCATGCCGCCGGTGAGTGCACCATCGCCGATCACGGCGACGACGTGCCGGTCCCGCTCGCCTGTCAGCTGGCGGGCTTTGGCGATGCCGTCGGCCCAGGACAGCGAGCTGGAGGCATGGGAGTTCTCGATGACGTCGTGTTCGGATTCTGCCCTGGAGGGGTAGCCGGAAATGCCGCCGCGCTGGCGCAGTGTGGAGAACTCCGGGTACCGGCCGGTGAGCAGTTTGTGCACGTAGCTCTGATGGCCGACGTCGAAGAGGATCGTGTCACGCGGGGACTCGAAAACCCGGTGGATGGCGGTGGTCAGCTCGACGACGCCGAGATTGGGGCCGAGATGGCCTCCGGTCTGCGCCACGGTGGTGATGAGGCAGTCACGGATCTCCTTCGTCAGCACCTGGCACTCGGCGGTGCTGAGCTGTCTGACGTCCGCTGGCGAAGTGATGTTCTCCAGGAAGGTCATACGGTTGTCGGCTCCTTTTCGCTGCTCCTCATCGGCAGCTGACACACATGCGTCATATCCGATTTCATACGGTCAGAACGTCAAGTGTACTCTCTTGGCTTCTCGTATCCAGGTGGACACGGGGCCTGTTCAGACAGAACGGCCGGAGCACCTGGTGGTGCTCCGGCCGTTGCCGTGCCGGTTCAAGCGCTGCAGGTCAGGCCTGCCGCACCGTCATCCTGCCGTTGTCGTCACTGGCGCACGAGCGAGCGCAGCACGTACTGCAGGATGCCGCCGTTGCGGTAGTAGTCAGCCTCACCCGGCGTGTCGATGCGCACAACAGCATCGAATTCGACGGTCTCGCCGCTGTCCTTCGTCGCGGTGACCTTGACGGTCTTGGGCACAGCGCCGTCGTTCATCGCGGCCACACCGGTGATGTCGTAAGTCTCGGTGCCGTCGAGCCCGAGGGACTCGGCGGACTCACCGGCCGGGAACTGCAGCGGCAGCACACCCATGCCGATGAGGTTCGAACGGTGGATGCGCTCGAAGCTGCGCGCGATGACAGCCGAGACGCCGAGGAGCTTGGTGCCCTTGGCAGCCCAGTCGCGCGAGGAGCCGGTGCCGTACTCCGTGCCGCCGATGACGACGAGCGGAGTGCCCTGCTTCTGGTAGTTGACCGAGGCGTCGTAGATCGTCGTCTGCGGTCCGCCCTCCTGGGTGAAGTCGCGGGTGAAGCCGCCCTGCACACCGTCGAGCAACAGGTTCTGCAGACGGATGTTGGCGAAGGTGCCGCGGATCATCACCTCGTGGTTGCCGCGGCGCGAGCCGTAGGAGTTGAAGTCCTTGCGCTCGACGCCGTGCTCCTGCAGGTACTTGCCGGCCGGGGTGTCGGCCTTGAAGGAACCGGCAGGCGAGATGTGGTCGGTGGTGACCGAATCGCCCAGCAGAGCGAGGACACGGGCGCCGGAGACATCGCTGACCGGCTCCGGATCCATCGTCATGCCCTCGAAGTAGGTCGGCTTGCGCACGTAGGTGGACTCGTCGTCCCACTCGAACAGGTCGCCCGAGGGGGTTTCGAGCCGCTGCCAGCGCTCGTCACCGTCGAAGATCGCACCGTATTCCTTGGTGAACATATCGGTGTCGATCGAGCTGTCGATCGTGGCTTCGACCTCTTCCGGGGTCGGCCAGATGTCTTTGAGGAAGACATCGACGCCGTCTTCGTCCTTGCCCAGCGGCTGGTTCTCGAAGTCGAAGTCCATCGAGCCGGCCAGGGCGTAGGCGATGACGAGCGGCGGCGAAGCCAGGTAGTTCATCTTCACGTCCGGGCTGATGCGGCCTTCGAAGTTGCGGTTGCCCGAGAGCACAGCGGTGACCGACAGGTCGTTCTCCTGGATGGCCTCGGAGATCTCCGTCTCCAGCGGACCGGAGTTGCCGATGCAGGTGGTGCAGCCGTAGCCGACGGTGTAGAAGTTCAGTGCTTCGAGGTCCTCCATAACACCGGACTTCTCGAAGTACTCGGTGACGACCTTCGAGCCCGGGGCGACCGAAGTCTTGACCCACGGCTTGGTGTTGAGGCCGCGCTTGCGGGCATTGCGGGCCAGCAGGCCGGCAGCCATCATGACCGACGGGTTCGAGGTGTTGGTGCACGAGGTGATCGAGGCGATCGCCACGGCGCCGTTGGCCAGCTCGAAGCTGCGTCCGTCGCCCATGGCGACGCTGGCGGCCTTGTCCTCTTCGCCGGGCTTGGCGTAGTTGTGGATGTCCTTGCGGAACTGCTCCTTGGAGTCGGAGAGCTCGATGCGGTCCTGCGGGCGCTTCGGTCCCGAGATCGAGGGCACCACGGTCGAGAGGTCGAGCTCGAGGTACTCGGAGTACTCCACCTCGTTGGCCGGGTCGTGCCACAGGCCCTGCTCCTTGGCGTAGGTCTCGACGAGGCTGATCTGGTCCTCGTCGCGGCCGGTCAGGCGCAGGTAGTCGACCGTTACCTGGTCGATCGGGAACATCGCAGCCGTCGAGCCGAACTCGGGGCTCATATTGCCGATCGTCGCACGGTTGGCCAGCGGCACAGCGCCGACGCCCTCACCGTAGAACTCGACGAACTTGCCGACGACACCGTGCTGGCGCAGCATGTCGGTGATCGTGAGCACGACGTCGGTGGCGGTCACACCGGAGGGGATCTCACCGGTGAGCTTGAAGCCGACGACGCGCGGGATGAGCATCGACACCGGCTGGCCGAGCATCGCAGCCTCAGCCTCGATGCCGCCCACACCCCAGCCGAGCACGCCGAGGCCGTTGACCATCGTCGTGTGCGAGTCGGTGCCGACGAGGGTGTCCGGGTAGGCGCGGGTGACGCCGTTGACCCCACGGGCCATGACGACGCGGGCGAGGTACTCAATGTTGACCTGGTGGACGATGCCCATGCCCGGAGGCACGACCTTGAAGTCGTCGAATGCGGTCTGGCCCCAGCGCAGGAACTGGTAGCGCTCACCGTTGCGCTCGTACTCGATATCCATGTTGCGCTCGATGGCGTCTTCGAAGCCGAAGGCATCGATCTGCACCGAGTGGTCGATGACGAGCTCAGCCGGTGCCAGCGGGTTGATCTTCGAGGGATCGCCGCCGAGCTCCTTGACGGCCTCGCGCATGGTGGCGAGGTCGACGATGCAGGGCACACCGGTGAAGTCCTGCATGACGACGCGTGCCGGGGTGAACTGGATTTCGGTGCTCGGCTCAGCCGAGGCGTCCCAGTTGGCCAGTGCGCTGATGTGGTCCTTGGTGATGTTGGCGCCGTCCTCGGTGCGGAGCAGGTTCTCCAGCAGCACCTTGAGGCTGAACGGCAGCTTCTGGGAGCCCTCGACCGAGTTCAGGCGGTAGATCTCATAGGACTTGCCGCCGACCTCCAGGGTGCCCTTCGAGCCGAAACTGTCAACGTTACTCATCGTGACTCTCCTCTTCCGTGGCACACGACGTGCGGTTCTCGCGGCAAGCCGCACGGACAGACTCGCCGCTCGGTTTACGTCACAGATTTGTGCCGTAAATTATCTTGATATCAAGATAAATCTTACCGCATTCACCCCCTGGTTTCCACCAGCCCACGGGCATGCCGGGCACCATCTGAGGCCTGGTCCGGACACGGTTCCGCAGGCCTGCCGCGGCCGCTTCGCGCATGTGCGCGCCCATCGCCACACTCCGCCCGGCGGCAGGTTCAGCGGGTGAAGATCGAGACGAATTCGGCGTGTGCGGTCAGCGGGAAGAGATCGAATCCGCGGCAGCGCTCCAGCGCGAAGCCACCGTCGAGGAGTGCGCGGGCATCGCGGGCGAAGGTCCCGGCAGCGCAGGAGACGTAGACGATGCGCTGCGCCTGGGAGGCGATGAGCGCTGCGGTCACCGCCGGTCCGGCGCCGGCGCGCGGCGGGTCGAGGACGATGACATCGGCTGCGGGCAGCTCGGTGAGCTTCTCGATCCGGGCGACCTCGAAGCGGGCATCGAGCCCGGCAGCATTGGCACGGGCGGCGGCGATCGCCTCGGGCGCGCCCTCCAGCCCGGTGACCGGCACCTCGTGCGCGGCCCCGGCAGCGCAGGCGAACAGCCCGGCCCCGCAGAACAGATCGAGGATGCGGCCCGCCCCGGCGGTGGCGGCGACGACCTGCTCGGCGAGCACCGCGGCAGCGTCGACGTGGACCTGCCAGAAGCCGTCGGCACGCAGCCGGAAGTCGCGCACGAGCTCACCGCCAGAGGTGGTGAGCTGCAGACGCGCGGTCACCTCGCCGCTGCCGCTGAGCGTCGTGAGCTCGCTGTGCCCGCCCCGGTTGCGAGCAGCCCCGCCGCGGCCGCGCTGACCGGAGGGCTGAGCGGCGCGGTGCAGCAGCGTCCAGTCGCCCGGCTGCTGCGCCAAGCGCTCGCTGACGGCTGCGACAGTGTGCGGCTCCAGTGCGGTTCCGGCCCGGGTGTGCAGCACCACCGCTCCCGAGGTGTGGGCTGCGGTGAGTTCGATGCGTTCGAGTCCCGGCAGGCGCAGCCGGTGCAGGCCGAGTGCGTCGAGCACGGGCACTGCCAGGGGCACCGTGCCGACTGGGAGCACCGCATGCGATCCGGCGGCCCGCATTCCCGGGGTGCCGTCAGCATCGACGGCGAGCTGGATCCGGGTGCGCCACGCGGTGCCGGCGGTCGTGGCGGCAGCTTGCGGATCGGCGGCCTCGGCAGCGGCTTCGGCAGGCGCTGGGGTGATGCTGAAGCCGGTCGTCTCGATCCCGCCGAGGCGGCTGAGCTGTTCGGCTGCGGCCTGTGCTTTGAGGCTGCGGGAATGCGGCAGCTCGACATGGGCGAACTCGATCCCGCCGGCTCCGGCTGCATCCCAGGCGAGGCGGCGGTCTGCGACCCGGTGCGTGCTGGCTTCGAGCACTTCGCGGGTGCGGGCGTAGGCGAGCCGCTTCTTCACCTGGGTGAGTTCGGCGCGCACCCGCTCGCCGGGGATCGCACCGGTGACGAACACGACCCGGCCGTCGTGGCGGGCAAGCCCATAGCCCTCCCCCACCTGTTTGTCCACGGTGAGCTCCACGCTGCTGCCGGCCACCACCTCGGGCGCGGAGCTCATCGCTGCTCCCGGCCGATGATGCTGTCGTCGACATCGCCGGCACGCCGGATGAGGGCGTCCTGGTTGCGGGTGAAGGAGCGCAGCCGCCACGGCACGATCGAGACGACGACATTGGGGACGATGAGCAGCCGGGACTTCAGCCGCAGGACGGTCTGGTTGTGCAGGATGTTCTCCCAGCGGCGACCGACGATGTACTGCGGGATGTAGACGTCGATGAGGTCGTCGGGACAGTTGCGATGCATCTCGGCGATGTGGTTCATCACCGGGCGGACGAGTTCGCGGTACGGCGAGTCGAGGATCGTCAGCGGCACCGGCAGGCCCATCTCATCCCATTCGCGCTGCAGCTCCTCGGCAGCGTCCTCATCAACGGCGACGGTGAGCGCCTGCACGGATGTCGGGCGGGTGGCGCGTGCGAAGCTCAGCGCCCGCAGCGCCGGCTTGTGGATCTGGGTGATGATGACGACCGCGCGGGTGTTCGGCGGCAGGGTGGTGTCGGAGGCGTCCTCTTCGGGGGCGAGCTCGGAGGCGACCCGCCGGTAGTGGCGGTGGATGAGGCCCATGAGCACGTACAGCACGGCGATCGCAGCCACGGCGATCCACGCGCCGCCGGCGAACTTCGTGATGATGACGACGACGAGGACGACGGTGACGAGCACGAAGCCGATGGTGTTGATCGCGCGGTTGATCTGCATGTGCCGGCGGGTCGGCGAGGTCACCATCGTGCGGATGCGGTCGGTCCAGTGCCGGATCATGCCGAGCTGGCCGAGGCTGAAGGCGAAGAACACGCCGACGAGGTAGAGCTCGATGAGATCAGGCACGCGGGCGCGGAAGACGACGACGAGGACGATTGCGGCCGCCGACAGCAGCAGGATGCCGTTGGAGAAGGTCAGGCGGTCGCCGCGGGTGGCGAGCTGGCGGGGCAGGAAGCTGTCGCGGGCCAGCCTGGAGGCAAGGCCGGGGAAGCCTTCGAGGGCGGTGTTCGCTGCTGCCATGAGCACGAGCGCTGCCACCGCGGCCACGAGCGCCGGCAGCACGGGCACATCGGAGAACACCGCCTGTGCGAGCTGGCCCAGGACCGGGTCCTGGACGTAGTCGGCGCTGATCGGGGTGCCGGCGCGGTTGAGGAGGTAGATGTGGGGCTCGGCGACGTATTTGATGCCGATGACCGAGGCCAGCCAGGTGATGCCGATGAGCATCGTGGCCGACAGCGCGCCGGCCAGCAGCAGGGTGCGCCCGGCATTGTGCCCGCGCGGGGAGGTGAAGCGAGGAACGGCAGTGGCGACTGTCTGCACACCGGCCAGCGCCACCGAACCGGAGGTGAAGGCACGCAGCACGATGAACGCTGCAGCCAGTCCGAACAGCGGCGTGTCGAAGTCCGCCCGCGGCAGCACCCAGTAGTCGCTCGTGACCGCGATCGGCGTGTCGCCGCTCAACACCCGGTAGGCGCCGACGATGAGGGTGAGGAACACCGCGGCGAGGAAGAGATAGGTGGGCACGGCCAGCACCTTGGGGGTGGTGCGGGTGCCGCGCAGTGCGACGAGTGTGACGATGAGGATGCCGGCGACGGAGACGATGATGCGGTGCGGTTTGAGCTCGGGGATGATCGAGCCGACATAGCTGGCGAACATCGTCATCGAAACGGCCAGGGTCAGCACATAGTCGGTGAGCAGGGAGGCGGCGACCGCCCGGCCGGCGCGCACACCGAGGTTGGTGCCGGCGACCTCGTAGTCGCCTCCGCCGCCCGGATAGGCGCGCAGATTGAGCCGGTAGCACCAGACGATGACGAGGATGACCGCGCCGACGGCCAGCCCGATCCACGGGGAGACGGAGAGGGCGACGAGGCCCGACAGGGACAGGGCCAGCAGGATCTCGTCCGGCGCATAGGCGACCGAGGACAGCATGTCCGAGGCGAAGACCGGCATCGCCAAGCGTTTGCGCAGCGGGACCGGCCTGCGCCGATCACTGCGGAAGGGCCGCCCAACGAGTAGTCTTTTGACGGCAGACGAAACATTACGTGCCACGTGCACAATCGTAGAGCACCGTAGAGCACCCGCGGCCGGTCACTGCCGGACCGCTCGCAGGGAGAGGGGCAGGCATGCACTTCGTCATCATGGGATGCGGGCGTGTGGGCGCCTCGCTGGCGCGCACCCTCGACGAGCACGGACACACCGTCGCCGTCGTCGACCGCGACCCCGATTCCTTCCGGGCGCTCGGCCGGGGCTTCTCCGGTTCGACGGTCACCGGGATCGGCTTCGACCGCGACACCCTGGAGCGCGCCCGCACCGGTGAGGCCTATGCCTTCGCTGCCGTCTCCAGCGGCGACAACTCCAATATCCTTGCCGCCCGCGTCGCCCGCGAGACCTTCGGGGTGCGCAATGTCGCCGCCCGGATCTACGACCCGCGGCGCGCACAGGTCTTCGAACGCCTCGGGATCCCCACCGTCGCGACGGTGCGCTGGACAGCCGACCGGATGATGCGCAAGCTCATCCCCCAGGGCGCTGCCGCGGAGTTCCGCGACCCCTCGGGCCGGATGGTGCTCGCCGAGGTGCATCTCAACCCGGACTGGGTGGCGCGCCCCGTCGCCGAGGTGGAGGCTGCGATCCCGGGTCGGGTCGCCTACATCACGCGGCTGGGTGAGGGGATGCTCGCCCAGCCGGAGACGCTCATCCAGGACGGAGATCTGGTGCACATCATGTGCGAGCGCACGGAGCTCGACACCGTCACCCGGATTCTCGACGAGCCGATCACCGAGGAGGAGGCAGAATGAGGATCCTCATCGCCGGAGCCGGCTCGGTGGGCCGGTCAGTGGCCCGCGAGCTGCTCGACAAGGGCCACGATGTGCTGCTGGTGGACAAGAACAAGGATGCCGTCCGTCACGACCGGGTGCCCGGTGCCTCGTGGCTGCTGACCGATGCGTGCGAGCTCAGCGGCCTCGATGAGGCGAATCTGGAGGAGACCGATGTCGTCGTCGCCGCGACCGGTGATGACAAGACGAATCTGGTGCTCAGCCTCATCGCCAAGCTGGAGTACGGTGTGCCGCGCACGATCGGCCGGGTGAACAATCCGCGCAATGAGTGGCTGTTCGACTCGAACTGGGGTGTCGATGTCGCAGTGTCGACGCCGCGGCTCATGACCGCACTCGTCGAGGAGGCCGTCGAGGTCGGCGGGCTCGTGCATCTCATGAGCTTCGAGCGCGGGCAGGCCACGCTCATGGAGTTCACGGTGCATGAGAAGTCAGCGGTGGCCGGCAAGCGGATCGCTGCGATCTCCTGGCCGCCGAACACCGCGCTCACGGCGATCGTGCGGCATGAGAAGACCTTCGCGCCCTCTGCCGATGACATCATCGACAACGGCGATGAGCTGTTCTTCATCACCTCACCGGAGCAGCACGGGCGGCTGCAGGAGCTGCTGCGCACCGCCGACTGAGGCGTCAGCACACCCGTGTCGCCCGTCGGCGAGTGCCAGTCTGTCAGTCAGCGAGGCTGCCGATGAGTTCGTAGCGCGGGTTGAGGGCCATGAGGCTGGGCGCATCGCTGTGGGTGGTGAAGCAGCCGGTGAGCACCACTGTGCGTCCGGCGGTGATGCCGGGGATGGCGCGCATGCCGAGGAATCGTGCGCGCGCGGCACCGGTCCCGTCGGAGACGGTGATGTCCAGGCGCGGACTGTCCTGGGGCACCGACCGGGTCAGCGCCACCACAACACCGCCGACGGTGACTTCCTGGCGCGGCGCGATCCGGCAGATCGGCGTGGTGCCGTGCAGGTGGGCCAGCCGCCGGTGGAGGTCTTCGGCATCGGTCGTATCGGTCGAGCCGAAGCGGTCGAGAAAGCGCGTGAGGAGCATCGGAACGGTGATCAGCGGACTTCGGTGATCTCTGGCCCGCGCTCGAACGGGTTGATGTCGTCGTCCTTGTTCGCCTCGGCAACGGCGTCAGGCTGCTTGACGTTCGGCGCGGTCAGCGGCAGCAGCTCGCGCGGCGGCATCGGCTCGGTGCCGCGGTGGACGATGATGTTGCGGAACTGTTCGACGAAGAGCGCACGAACCTCCCCATCGTCGATCGCCTTGCCCGAGAACACGCCGCGGATGAACCAGCGCGGTCCGTCGATGCCGGCGAAGCGGGCGATCCGCAGACCCTTCCGGCCGTCAGAGGTCTGCACCGGGATGCGGGTGAGCAGTTCGCGGCCGAGCTCAGTGTAGAGCTCATCGGTCTGACCGCCGCGCTTGGCGATGTTCTGCTCGATCTGCC
The DNA here is from genome assembly GCF_042429315.1 of Brevibacterium otitidis. NCBI lineage: Bacteria > Bacillati > Actinomycetota > Actinomycetes > Micrococcales > Brevibacteriaceae > Brevibacterium > Brevibacterium otitidis. The sequence continues at coordinate 26,338 of NZ_JBHMAU010000133.1, forward strand.
CGCGCACAGTGTTCCATACGCCTTCCGAGGTGGGGGCGGCGAAGACCTGCAGCTGCATGGCTCCGCCGCTGTGCTGGACGGTCACCGCAATGATCTTGTTCGTCTTCTCCTCGGCATCGAGCCTAAGCTGCATGCCGTCGTGCACCGGCAGGTGGAGGGCTCCCAGGTCGATCCGGTTGAGCTCGGGCGCCTCCTCCTCCGAGTCGAAGGGCCCCTTCTCCTCCCGATCGAGAGGTGCGGCCTTGGCGAACTCCTCCTCGTCGTCGCCCTCCTCATCGGCAGCCGCCTCGGCAGCGGCGACGGGACCATCCGCCTCGGCGGTGTCGTCGGTGTCCTCTGCGACGGCGTCGGTCTCCGGCGCGACCTCGTCGTCGGTGCTGTGCTTCTTCTTGGAGAAAATGTCGAACAGTCCCATATTTCCTTCCTCAGCGGATGATCGTCAGTGTCGTGCAGTTCCGGCCGTTCAATGCCGAGGGGCGTGGCCGTTCGCGGTGAAGCCGCCGGTCGAGCCGAAGCCGCCGGAGCCCCGCTCGGATTCCTCCAGACTCTCAACGACGTGGAAGTCGGCGTGGACCACGCGCTGGATGATGAGCTGGGCGATGCGGTCGCCGCGGCGGATGGTGCAGGCGCTGTGCGGATCGACGTTAATGAGCGGCACCTTGATCTCACCGCGATAGCCGGCGTCGATGGTGCCGGGGCTGTTGACGACGGTGATGCCGTGCTTGGTGGACAGGCCCGAACGCGGATGCACGAATCCGGCATATCCTTCCGGCAGGGCGATCGCGATGCCGGTGCCAACAGCGCGCCGCTGGCCGGGTTCGAGCACCACGTCCTCGCTCGCGCAGAGGTCGGCTCCGGCGTCCCCGCGGTGCCCGTAGGACGGCAGCGGGAGCTCCGGGTCGAGCTGTCTGATCTCTATCCGCAGTTCTTCATAAGCCACATTGACGCACTCTAGTCCCCTCTCAGCACCGGTGCCACCGTCGATTCCGGGGACGCAGGGCTGCGCAGGCGGCTGGCGCACTCTACGCAGCCGTGCTGCTGCGCTGCCCTGACTGCTGTGCTGCGTGCGGCTGTGGGATACTGGTGGCATGCCCGCCACGACTCAGACATCGCAGACTGTTCGCTATCGTGAACGCCTCTGGCCGCCATTCAGCTGGTGGCTGGTCGCGGCTTTCCTCTCGGCGATGACAGCTGCGATCGTGTTCCCGGTCTGGGTCTGGGGTGCACTCATCATCCCCGTTGTCGTCTTCATTCTCGTGGCGCTGTGGCTGCGCTCAGCATCCGCTGTCGTCATCGTCACCGACACTGAGTTCATCGCCGGGCCGGCGCACATCGATCGCAGCTTCATCGCCGAAGCCCAAGCCTGTGATGAGAAGCAGTCATTCGCCGAACGCGGCCCGCTCCTCGACGCGCTGGCCTTCCTCATGCTGCGGCCCTGGGAGAAGCGGTTGGTGAAGGTCATCCTCGACGACCCGGAGGATCCCACGCCCTACTGGCTGGTCTCCTCGAAGAACCCGCAGGCGCTGGCCGGCGCACTCAACTCACGCGGCTGAATCCGAGGCTGCTGAATCCGAAAGAGCACCGGCGATCTGAACGGATCCCGGTGCTCTCGTCGTGGGCTGCTCCCGTCCGGCAGGATGCTGCAGGCAGGTGCTGATCAGCCGGCGCAGTCAGTGCAGATCGGCATGCCGCCGTCATTGCTGGCCAGCTGCGAATGGTGGCGGACCAGAAAGCATTCCATGCAGGTGAACTCGTCGTTCTGCTTCGGAAGAACGCGCACCGACAGCTCCTCATTGGACAGATCCGCGCCCGGCAGTTCGAACCCTTCGGCAGCCGCAGCCTCGTCTTCGTCGACCTGGCTGGCCTCCTGCTGATTGCGCTGGGCCTTCAGCTCTTCGATGGAGTCGCTGCTGAGCTCGTCATCCTGCTTGCGAGGTGCGTCGTAGTCTGTCGCCATCTGGCCTGATCACTCTCCGCTGATATGGGGGTTGGAGTGGACGGTCGCCACAGGGTACCACGGACGTCCATGAAGCGATACCGTCTCGTATCTCATGGAATTGTGCACGCCATCGGGGCATTTCGCAACAGGGCGGCGGCAAAGACACTTGTGATTCATCACTTCGAAACTCTGCCGACGCCGGACGGGGCCACAATTGCCGCTGTCCTCGGTAAGCTGTGAGCCTATCCACCGTTGTCTACATCTGTAAGGAATCCCTATGAGCGAATTCGAGACTGAGCTCGACAAGCGGGTCAGTGAGCTGCAGGAGCAGCTTGCCGAAGCCCGCCGCAATGACGATGAGCATCTCGTCGAATCCCTCGTCGGGCAGCTGGAGGTGCTCGTCGATCTGGCTGATGCCAATGACGTCGACACCGGAGAGATGAAGCGGGTCCTGGCAGTTGAGACCGGACAGATCCCGGTCATCAAGGACCCGAACGACCACTGACTCTCCCCCGGTCTTCCCCACGCATCCCCGGACTTACCCGTCCCCACCGAGAGATCTCCGGCCCATGGCGTTCTGCGCTTCCGGCCGCAGCGCTGCAGCCCTGTGCTGCTGGAGCCGTTCATCCCCAGCCTGCATCTGCACCGCTGCACACTCATGCCCTCATCTGTGAGCAGATGAGGGCATGAGTGTGCAGCAGCGGAAACACGTCAGCCGGCAGCTGACTCCCACTGTGGGAGGACCGGCCGGTCCTTCATCCCCAGACAGCAGTCGATCGAGCAGGCGCCGGTGCCCGGCTGCAGCGCACCTTCGGGTGTGACGGCGGGAGCTTCGACGCTTTCGCCGCGGCGCTGCGCGGCGCGCTCTTCGACAAGGTCGACGAGTCCGCTCACAAATGCCTCATGCGTGCCGACGGTGGCGGCACGGGTGAAGGCCATGCCGAGCCGCTCAGCGGTCTCCTTGGCTTCGGTGTCGAGGTCGAACTTCACCTCCATATGATCGGAGACGAAGCCGATAGGCACGAGGATGACGCCGGTGACGCCGTCCTCCTTGAGCTCTTCCATCCGGTCGTTGACATCGGGTTCGAGCCACGGCACCTGTGGCGGGCCGGAGCGGGAGCAGTAGACGAGCTCGGATTCGAGGATGAGCTCCTGGCCGAGCTGTTCGGCGATCCAGTCGATGAGCTGCTGATGCTGCCCGCGGTAACCGGCGGTGCGGGCTTCCGAGGCCCTCTGCATGGCCGTGGGGATGGAGTGGGTGACATAGAGCAGGCGGTGCTGAGCCGGGTCGATCTCTCCGACCTGCGCGGTGAAGTCTGCGAGCGCCTGCCGCACGGCATCGAGCTCAGCGGCAGCGAATCCGGGATGGTTGTAGTACTGCCGGATCTTGTCGATCTCGACGCTGATGCCCTCCTCTGCCAGCTGCGCGGTGACGGCTCCGAAGTCCTCGCGGTACTGCCGGCAGGAGGAATAGGAGGAGTACGCCGAGGTGTCGATCGCAAGGAAGGAGCGTGCGCCCTCCGCGGCCTGTGCGCGCAGCACATCGGACAAGAACGGGGCCCAGTTGCGGTTGCCCCACAGCAGCGCGGCGTCGATTCCGCGTGCCTCGAAGGCAGCCTCCAGGGCGGACTTGAGGGCCCGGTTCTGCTCGTTGATCGGTGAGCGGCCGCCGAAGGAGAAGTAGTGCTCGCCGACCTCCTCCAGCCGTTCATCGGGGATGCCGCGCCCACGGGTGACGTTCTGCAGGAACGGCACCACCTCTTCGGGCTTCTCCGGCCCGCCGAAGGACATGAGCACAACTGCGTCAAAGGGTTTGAGATTCGAAGTGGTCACGGCCCCCATTCTAGGACTTCGGACTGTCGCTGCCCCGGGTGTCGGGCTGCTGGGAGCGTCTGTCTCACGACTCGCCCGCATATCTGCGCGGTTTGCCGCAGCGCGTGTGACACGATCGGGTGCAAGTGCGAAATGTGAAAGGTGAGGCAATGACGAAGCTGACGTTTCGCGGCGTGCACAGCGACGGCGAGCACCTGCAGCTGAGCGATGCCGCCGGCAACGACTACCTCCTCCCGATCGATGAGAGCCTCTACGCCGCGCTCCGCGCGCAGCGGATCGCAGCCGTTGAGCAGAAGCGCGAACGCGATGGCCAGCCGATCCGGCCCCGGGACATCCAGGCGATGATCCGCTCGGGCATGACCGCTGACGATGTCGCCGAGTTCACCGGCGAGCCCTTGGAGCACATCCGGCGCTATGAGCATCCGGTGCTCGCTGAGCGCGGCCATATCGCACAGCAGGCGCGCGAGACCCTCGTCTACCCCGACAGCGCCCCCGGCGATTCCCCGACCCCGCTCAACCGCCTGTGCGAAGAACGCCTCAAGCTGCGCAGCGTCGACATCGAGACGATGTCATGGGACGCCTGGAAGCAGAACAACGGCACCTGGTACGTCGAGCTGTCGTTCATCGCTGCCGACCGGCGTCGACGTGCCGGCTGGGAGTACTCCCGCGGTTCGATGACGCCGCTGGACGATGAGGCGCGCTGGCTGGCCGATTCCGGGCCGACCGACTCCGGGCCGATCCCGAACTTCGGTTCCGGCACCGAGCGGGCCTACAACGCCGCGCACCACACCGCCGGCAGCGATGCGGGCACAGCGAGCCCGCTGCGCGATCATCAGGCTGAGACCGGCCGGATCCTCGAAAGCCTGCGCCGCCGTCGCAGCCGCCAGGCCGACTCCGACGGTCCGGTCAGCCACAGCGCACCGCAGGATGCGCCGGATGCAGGACCGGGTCTTGCTCCGGTCGATGCCGCAGCCGATGCACCGGCCCCGCCGGCACCGCAGCTGCAGAGCCGCGGCCGCCTCCATGCCGTCGCCGATGAGCCGGCACCCCGTCCGGACGGCGCCCACACCGCGCTGAGTGCCCCGCAGGAAGCCGAGGACGCCGGCCGGCTGCCGCTGCCGCCGGAGAACCCGACGCGCGCACCGGCAGATGCCGGGCAGTCGACATTCGACATCTTCAACGATCAGCCCTCCCTGCTCGATGAGCCGGGTGTCAGCGATGACCGCAACTCCACACAGCCGATCATGCCGACGCCTGCTGATGCCGCACCCGGTGACAGCGCACCCGCGGCACCGAGTGCCGCAGATGCGAGCGAGGCGGATGCGGAGTCGGCTGACGAGTCCGCTGCCGAGGAGTCCAAGAAGAAGAACGGACGCTCCTCCGTGCCGAGCTGGGATGAGATCATGTTCGGCACCAAACGCGACTGACCGCCACCGCGCGCTGCAGCGCTCGCACGCATCTGAAGCCCCTGCCCAGCTGAACGGCTGAGCAGAGGCTTCAGTCTGCGGTCAGCCGACGGCTCGACCGGCCGGCGAGCCTCACCGGCACATCGGCCTCTGCGATGAGCGAGGTGTCGTGCGTGACGAGCACGACGAGCTCCTCTGCCAGCCCGGCACGCAGATCAGCCATGAGATCTGCCGCCATCTCCTCGTCGAGGTGCGCTGTCGGCTCATCGAGGACCACCACCTCGGCGTCGGCCAGCAGCGTCCGCGCCACGGCCAGCCGCTGGCGCTGCCCGCCGGACAGATGCCCGCCGCCGGCGCCGATGCGCTCATCGAGCCCGAGATCGTCGACGAGGCCGCCCAAGCCCACCCGGCGCAGCGCTGCCTTAAGCTCCGCGTCGCTGGGCCGCTCGTCCCGGGAGCGGGCGATGAGCAGATTGGCCCGCAGCGTGGAGTCGAAGACGTGCGCCTCCTGCGGGCACCAGGAGATCCGGCCGGCCAGATCCATCGGCAGGCTGGCAAGCGCATCGGTGTCGTTGAGCCGGTAGCTGCCGGTGCGCGGATCGAGGAACCGCAGCAGCACGCTCACCAGCGTCGTCTTGCCGGAACCCGACGGCCCGGTCACCGCCGCCACACCGCCGCGGTGCAGCTTCGCATTCAGCCCGGTGAAGACATCGTCCTGCGTGCCCGGCCAGCGGGCCGAGAGCTCCTCCACGCTCAGCTCTTCGATGAGTGCCGGGCTCACGCCGGTGGCCAGCGGCTGCGCGCCGAGGTCCGGATCGAGGTCGTCGACGCGGGCGAGGATCCGGGCCAGTCCCGGCCACTGCTGCACGCTCGAGAGCGCATCGGCGTAGGCGTCGATGAGTGCTAGCGGCAGCAGCACCGTGACCGCCAGCAGTTCGCCGGGCAGCTGCCCGGCGGCCGCCTGGCCGGCGAGCACCGGCAGCATGATGACGCCGGTGATGACGCCGACGACAGTGATGAGGCCTTCCCCCACACCGGTGGCGTGCACGGCCGCCGCCTCATGTGCTGCGGCCTTTTCATCGGCGGCGCGGAACTGCGCGGCCGGGTCTGCGGTGCGGCCGGCGGCGATGAGGTCTTCGCGTGCGTAGAGGAGTCGTGAGAGCAGCGCCAGCGCCTGCTGCCGTGAGCTGAGGGTCGCACTGCTGGCGGCCCGGTCGGCCAGCAGCGTCGCCCACGGAGCTGCGATGAGGCAGATGAGCCCGCCGATGAGCATGACGACAGCGGCCTGCCAGGCGATGAGCGCCAGCGTCGTGACAGCACCGAGTGTGACACCGAGAGCGACGATCGGCGGCAGCACGACGCGCGGGACCAGATCGCGGATGTCGTCGACATCGGCGATGAATCGGGTGAGGGCGACATCACCGCGCAGCAGGGTGCGGTTGGCAGTGCCGGTGCGGGCGAAGCCCGTCCACATTCGCTCCCGCAGATCGATGAGCGCACCGAGCACCGCATCGTGGAGGGCGAGGCGCTGCAGATAGGTGAGCACGGAACGCGACAGCCCGAACAGCCGCACCCCCACGATCGCGACGAGCAGATACATGATCGGCGGCTGGGCGGAGGCGCGGACGATGAGCCAGGCGGAGACTCCCGTCAGCGCGGCGCCGGCAGCGACTGCGGCGATGCCGTAGACGACGGCCAGCCAGAACTTCGCGGTGCGCATGTCCGCGGCGGCCGCCAGGCGGCGCAGCAGTGTGCGCCTCGGCACCGGCGCACCGGATCCGTCCGTGGTCCGGGAGTCCTCGGCCGTGCCCGAGGTGTCGGCTCGGTCCTCGTGAGATCCCGCGCCCGAGGCGGTGGCCGGGTCGGCCTGCACCGCGACTCGAGGCTCACTCACCTGAGCGTCGCTGTCAGAGGTGGGCGGCTCCGGGACGCGCGGGGCTTCCGGGACGCGCGGGGCTTCCGGGGCGCTGCCGTGTGGGGCGGTCAGCGCGATGACCGCATCGGCGCCGGCGATGAGGGTCTCATCGTGGGTGGCGGCGATGACCGGGCGGGTGCGCGCCAGCGTGTGGAGGGTGGCCCGCACCTGCGCGGCCGCCGCGGCGTCGAGGTGCGCGGTGGGCTCATCGACGAGCACGAGCGCGGCATCGGGCTGCGCGCACACGCGGGCGATCGCCAGGCGGCGCTGCTCGCCGGGGCTCAGCGCTGCACAGGCAGTCGCCGGATCGATGTCCAGGGCGACGGCAGCTGCCAGCTCTGCCACCTCGAGCGCGCTCAGCTGCCGGTCGGCGTAGAGCGAGAGCTCCTCGGCGACGGTGTGCGCGTACATCCGCGGCCCCTGCCCGGCATAGGCGGTGCGGGCGGGCACGCCGGCCACCTCGCCGGTGATGACGGTCTGTCCATCCTCGGTGCTGCGCACCAGGCCGGCGAGCACGCCGAGCAGTGTGCTCTTGCCCGATCCCGAGGTGCCGGTGAGCACCGTGACGCCGGTCGCCGGCACCGTCGCCGACAGCGCCGGGAGCGCCGGCTGCTGGCGGCCGGCATAGGAGACTGCCAGCCTGTCGATGCGGATCGGTGCGGGTGCGCCGCTGGGCTCATCCGCCTCGGCGGCGGTGGGAGGCGCGCTGCGGCCGGCGCGCGGGGTGGTGGGATGTTCGGTCATCTCGCTGACGCGCCCATAGGCGGCCACACCGTTCTCGGTGGAGTGGAATGCGGCGCCGAGCCGCCGCAACGGCAGGAAGCACTCCGGGGCGAGGATGAGGGCGAAGAGCCCGGCTTCCAGGCCCATGTGCCCGTAGACGAGGCGCACGCCGATGAACACCGCGACGACAGCCACGGAGATGGTGGCGATGAGCTCAAGGGCCAGCGCGCTGAGAAAGGCCACGCGCAGGGTCTGCATCGTCGTCGCCCGGTAGCTGGTGCTCATGCGCCTGAGCGCAGCGGTCTGGGCGGCCACGCGGCCGAGGCCCACGAGCACCGGCAGGCCGCGGGCGAGTTCGACGATATTGGTCGAGAGCTGGCCGAGGGCGCGGGTGGCGTCGCTCACCCGGTTCTCGGTGTACCTGCCGATGAGGATCATGAAGATCGGCACGAGCGGCAGGGTGAGGACGAGGATGAGGGAGCTGACCCAGTCGGTCAGCAGCACCCGGACGATGATGAGACCGGGGATGAGGGCGCTGGCGGTGAGCGCCGGGAGCACGCCGGTGAAGTAGTCGTCGAGGTCATCGAGGGTGCGGGTGGCGGTCAGCGCCAGCGCCCCGTCGGAGGCCGGCAGATCCCGTCCGGAGCCTGCCAGGCTGCGCTCGACGAGGCGGGCGCGCAGTGTCGTCTTGAAGCCGACTGCCGCCCTGGCGCCGGCGGTCTTCGCAGCCCAGGTGGCCAGGCCGCGGATGAGTGCACCGGTCAGTCCGAACGCGAGCGCCGTGGTGATCGGCCTGCCGTCCATCGCTGCGACGATGCCGCGGGCGATGCCGTCGGCGACGAGGATGAGGCCGATCGCCTGCGCTGCGGCGATGAAGCCCAAGTGCCACAGCGCCCGCCGGCCCTGTGGGGCTGCGAGCGCTATGGCGATCGGTGAGCGGCTCGGGGTCCGCGTCACTGATGGTGGCTGCGGATGGCGATCGGCACCTGGTGCGCCGGCGGGATGTGCTCGACCTTCAGCCGCTTGGCAAAGACCGAGTAGCTCCAGATCTGGTAGACCAGCACGATCGGGACGAACACGATCGCCACGACGAGCATGACGGTGAGCGTGTAGCCCGAGGACGAGGCGTTCGAGACGGTCAGCGAGAAGCTCTCATCGATCGTCGAGGGCAGCACATTCGGGTAGATCGCCTGGAAGACCGTGGTGACGCCGACGGCCAGGAACAGCGCCTGGGCGATGAAGGCCGGCTTCTCCGCTCCGCCGCGGATCTGCATCCACATGACGGCAGCCAGTGCGGCGGCGACGACGATGAGGATCCAGCCGAGGATTCCGCCGTTCATGACCTGAACGATGATGACCCAGGCGACGAGCGGCAGCAGGAGCACCGGCGCCAGCTTGGCGGCGGTGTCACGGGCCCGGACCCGCACCTCGCCGTCGGTCTTGAGGGAGATGAACAGCAGGCCGTGCAGCAGACAGAAGCCGACGACGCCGAGTCCGCCGATGATGGCGTAGATGTTGACCCAGGCGAAGGGTCCGCCGATGTTGTCGCCGTTCTCATTGAGCGGCAGACCGGTGGTCGTGAGTGCGAGCATCGCACCGACGCAGAACGCAGCCACGGCCGAGCCGCCGGCCAGGCACCAGGTCCAGCCGTTGCGCCACGCCTCGGTGTGGCCCTTGCCGCGGTATTCGATGGCGACCGCACGCAGGATGAGGGCGAGCAGCGCGAGGGTGAGCGGAAGGTACAGCGCCGAGAACAGCGAGGCGTACCACATGGGGAAGGCTGCGAAGGTCGCACCGCCGGCGGTGAGCAGCCAGACCTCGTTGCCGTCCCAGACCGGGCCGATCGTGTTCAGCAGGACACGGCGCTCCTTCTCGTCGCGGGAGAAGCCCTTGAGCAGCATGCCCACACCGAGGTCGAAGCCTTCGAGGAAGAGGTAGCCGAGCCAGAGGACGGCGATGAGAATGAACCAGATTGTCGGCAGAAGTTCCATGTTCTCCCCTTAGTACGCGAACGACAGGACGTCGTCGTCACTCGAGTCGACTGTGGGTTTGTAGTTGGCCTTGTCGAGCTCGGGCATGGCCGAGACGACACCGCCGCGGGCGTAGGCCATGATGAGCTTGAGCTCGAAGACCATGAGCACTCCGTAGATGAGCGTGAGCGCGATGAGGGAGAACAGCAGCTCTCCGGCACTGACCGATGGCGAGATCGCAGCCGCGGTGTAGAGGAACACTCCGTCGATGCCGGAGGGATCCGGATTCGGGGCGACGACGAAGGGCTGACGGCCCATCTCGGTGAACACCCAGCCGGCGGAGTTCGCGATGAACGGTGCGGCGATGCCCCACAGCGCCAGCCGCGACAGGAACGCTGAGCGCGGGACCGTGCCCTTGCGGGTGGCCCAGAGGGCGTAGGCGGCTGCGGCTGCGCCGAGCACACCGAAGCCGACCATGAAGCGGAAGCCCCAGTACGTGACGATCATGAGCGGCTGGTAGTCGACCTCCTGGCCGGAGTACTCGCCGTACATCTCACCTTCGGGCAGGTGGGTGCCGTACTGCTCCTGGTATTCCGGGATGAGGGTGTTGACGCCGGGCACCTCGGTGCTGAAGTCGCCGTTGGCGAGGAAGGACAACAGGGCGGGGATCTCGATGACCGGGGTGACGTCGCCGCACTCATTGGAGGACAGGTCGCCGATGGTGAGCACGGAGAACTCGGTGCCGTCGTGGCAGGCGCCTTCGGCTGAGGCCATCTTCATCGGCTGCTGCTCGAACATGAGCTTGGCCTGGATGTCGCCGGTGATGGCGACGAAGACGAAGGCGATGACCGCGGCCCAGGCACCGATGCGCAGCGACCTGTGCCATACGGTGTGGTCCTTCTCGTCACGGCCGGGCACCTCGGGAGCGGATCCAACGACGACACGGCCGGTCTCATCGACGGTGTCGATGCCGTCGACCCGGCGCCGCCACAGGTGGTGCCAGGCGATGCCGAGGAGGAAGGCGCCGCCGACGGCGACGGAACCGGCCAGCGTGTGCGTGTAGGCGGCCCAGGCGGTGCTGTTCATGAGCACCGCAGCGACGTCGACCATCTGCGGGCGGCCGTCGATGATCTCAACGCCGACCGGGTGCTGCATCCAGGAGTTGGCGACGATGATGAAGTAGGCCGAGAGCCAGGATCCGATGACGGCGGCCCAGAGGACGCCGAGGTGGAGCTTGCGGTTGAGGCGACCCCAGCCGAAGATCCACAGGCCCAGGAATGTCGACTCGAGGAAGAAGGCGATGAGCGCCTCCATGGCCAGGGGAGCACCGAAGACGTCGCCGACGAAGCGGGAGTACTCCGACCAGGCCATGCCGAACTGGAACTCCTGGACGATGCCGGTGGCCACGCCCATGATGAAGTTGATGAGGTAGAGCTTGCCCCAGAACTTGGTGGCGCGCAGCCAGACCTCGTTTCCGGTGCGGTGGTACATGGTCTGCAGGACCGCGACCAGCAGGCCCAGGCCCAGAGTCAGCGGCACCATCCAGAAGTGGTACACCGTGGTGATGCCGAACTGCCATCGGCCGATCAGTACCGGATCCACCTTGTCCTCCTGTCTCCGCGCAGGCTGGGGAATTCCTGCCTGCGGGCTGGGAAATCTACCTGCAAGTAGAGTATCGGCTTGACAGCGCTTGCGTTCGAAAGCCCACATCGCACGCCCCGCTGTCTCATTAGCTGAACTTACGACGAGACAGACCCGAAGTGCCCGCTGGCCATATTTTCCTTGACCCTGCTGTGCCCCTGGGCTTTACTGGGAGGTGGCCTGAAACAGACACGCCGTTTCGGGCCATGCCAGGTGCTCAGCATTATCAGCACTAAACTGTTGCTAAAAGCAGGCGAAACCACGACAGGGAGAGTACGTAGGTGGCAACTCTGGGTGAACTCGAGCGCAGCGTCATGAATGCGCTGTGGAACTCAGTCGATGGAATGACCGCCGCGGATCTGCGCACTGCGCTCGCCGATCGCGATCTGGCTCTCACCACTGTTCACACTGTGCTCACGCGCCTGGAGAAGAAGGGCTTCGCCCGCCGCGACCGTTCGGAGCGCCCCCACCGCTATCTGGCGCTGTCCACCCGTGAAGAGCATGTCGCCGAGCTCATGAACGAAGTGCTCAACCAGGCCCCCGACCGCCAGGCGGTGCTCGCCCGCTTCCTCGGCACGGTCTCGGACTCCGACACCGCCTTCCTCAGCCGACTCCTGCAACGCCGCGGCGCAGATACCTGACGGATCAGCCCGATCCGATGGCATTCAGCGCAGCGCTGCTGACAGCGCTTGCGGTTGCCCTTGCGTGGCCGATCCCCCGGCTCTTCGCCCGTCACCCCGGCAGCCGTGACCCGGCTGCCCGCCTGCTGCTGTGGCAGGCGATCGGCCTGGCCGGCGGACTCTCGCTGACATCTGCCGTGCTGCTGTGGGCGTTCCTGCCCTTCACCCGCCAACCCGGTGCCGCTGGGCTGCTCGACGGGCACGGTCTCAGCGTCCTGAGCTGGTGGAACTGGATGCTCGCCGGGCTCGGAATCCTACTGCTGCTGCGGCTGCTCAGCAGCCTGGCCATCCACTGGTTCCGCGTGCGCCGTCAGCGGCGCCGCCACGCTGCGCTCATCACTGTGCTCACCGAACCCTCCCAGGAGCTGCCGCACACCCGGATCCTGCCCGTCGACGAGGCCGTCGCCTACTGCCTGCCGCACGGCCAGCACGGCACGACGGTGCTCTCCACCGGACTCATCGATGCACTCAGCTCTGCCGAACGCGATGCAGTCGTCGCCCATGAGCGGGCGCACCTGAGCTGCCGGCACGAACTCGTCGTGCTCCCCTTCGCAGCCTGGCAGCATGCGCTGCCGTTCCTGCCGGTGGCTCGCCAGGCACTCGATCAGGTCACCCGCCTCATCGAGGTGATGGCCGATGACATCGCCCGCCGGCAGGTCGATGCCGCTGACCTGGCTGCTGCTGTGCGGCAGATGAGCCGGCTGCAGGCAGGGCGCCACAGCCGCAAGCTCACCGCCGAACGACTCGCCCGGCTGGCACATCCGCCGGAGACTCCCTCAATGCGGCTGCGTGCTGCGGTCACCATCGTCTCGGCGGCGCTCGTCATCAGCCCGCCGGTCGTGGCAGCGCTGGAACTGGCCGGGCTCTGAGCCGAACGGACCGCGGTGCCGCCGGGCTCTGAACCGGCTCAGGCGTCGAGGCAGGCCGGCTCAGGCGTCGATCTTCTCCGCGTCGAGCACTGCGGCACCGGAGACGATGAACTCCTTGCGCGGGGCGACTTCAGAGCCCATCAGCAGTCCGAAGGTCGTCTCCGCGGCCTCGGCGTCGGCCATCGTCACCCGGCGCAGCGAGCGCAGCGCGGGATCCATCGTCGTCTCCGCCAGCTGATCGGCGTCCATCTCGCCGAGTCCCTTGTAGCGCTGCGGTGTCTTGTAGGTCTTCTTCGACCGGTCGAGCTTGCGCAGTGCGGCCGAGAGCTCCTTCTCCGAGTACGTGTAGACGTAGTCGTTGGGCTTGCCGCGGTTGATGACTTCGATGCGGTGCAGCGGCGGCACGGCGGCGTAGACGCGGCCGGCTTCGACGAGTGGGCGCATATAGCGGAAGAACAGCGTCAGCAGCAGGGTGCGGATGTGGGCGCCGTCGACATCCGCGTCGGTCATGATAATGACCTTGCCATAGCGGGCGGCGTCGACGTCGAAGGTCCGGCCGGTGCCGGCGCCGATCACCTGGATGAGGGCCGAGCACTCAGCATTGGCGAGCATGTCGCCGACCGAGGCTTTCTGCACATTGAGGATCTTGCCGCGGATGGGGAACAGCGCCTGGAACTCGGAGTCGCGGGCCTGTTTGGCGGTACCCATCGCCGAATCGCCCTCGACGATGAACAGCTCGGAGCGGTCGAGGTCGTTGTTGCGGCAGTCGTAGAGCTTCGCCGGCAGAGAGGAGGACTCCAGGGCCGTCTTGCGGCGCTGGTTCTCCTTGTGGGTGCGGGCGGAGATCCGCGACTTCATCTCGGAGACGACCTTCTCCAGCAGCAGCATCGCCTGCTGCTTCTGCGGCCGCTTCGTCGAGGTGAGGATCTCCCCGAGCTGGGCGTCGACGGCGCGGGCGACGATCTGCCGGACCGCTGCGGTGCCGAGCACCTCCTTGGTCTGGCCTTCGAACTGCGGTTCGGCCATCCGGACAGTAACGACGGCGGTCAGGCCGGCGAGCACATCGTCCTTCTCCAGTTTGTCCTTGCCGACCTTGAGCTTGCGCGCATTGGCTTCCACCGACTTGCGGATCGTGCGCAGCAGCGCGGTTTCGAAGCCCGCCACGTGGGTGCCGCCCTTGGGGGTGGCGATGATGTTGACGAAGCTCTTGATCCGGGTCTCGTAGTCGCGTCCCCAGCGCAGCGCGATGTCGACACCGACTTCGCGTTCGACTTCGGTGGAGACCATATGGCCCTGCTCGTCGAGCACCGGCACCGTCTCGGTGAAGGTCTCGGTGCCGCTCAGCCGCCACGTGTCGGTCAGCGCCTCGTCGTGGGCGAGGTGGTCGACGTATTCGGAGATGCCGCCGTCGAACCGGAACTCCTCCGCCCGCGATTCGATGATCTCGCCGGTCTCGTCGCGGGCGACACCGCGGTTGTCGGTCACGCGGATGGCGAGGCCGGGCACGAGGAAGGCCGTCTGCCGGGCCCTGTCGATGAGGGCGTCGTAGGTGAAGTCAGCGTCCTTGAGGAAAATCTGCGGATCGGCCCAGTAGCGCACCCGGGTGCCGGTCACGCCGCGCTTGGCCTTGCCGACGATGTCGAGTTCGGAGGCCTTCTTGAAAGGAGTGAACGGGTTGTCCGGCGAGGGCTGGCCGCTGCTGTCGTCGAACCGGCCGGGCTTGCCGCGCTGGAAGGACATCCGGTAGACCTTCGATGCACGGGTGACTTCGACGTCGAGGCGGGAGGACAGGGCGTTGACGACCGAGGCACCGACGCCGTGCAGTCCGCCGACGGCCGCATACGAGCCGCCACCGAACTTGCCGCCGGCGTGCAGCTTGGTCATGACGACCTCGACACCGGTGAGGCCGGTCTTGGGTTCGATGTCGACGGGGATGCCGCGGCCGTGGTCGGCGACGGTGACGGCGCCATCCGGGTGGAGGGTGATGTCGATGTCCTCGCCGTAGCCGCCGAGGGCCTCGTCGACGGAGTTGTCGATGATCTCCCACAGGCAGTGCATGAGTCCGCGCGAGTCGGTCGAGCCGATGTACATGCCCGGGCGTTTGCGCACAGCGTCGAGCCCTTCGAGGACGGAGAGCTGCCGCGCTCCGTATTCCTTGTCCGAGGCCTTCTTGACTGCCACGCTTCCACCTTCCCTTGCCGTGCGGTGCGCCTGCTGTGCCGCGGGTCGCCATCAGAGTCTATCCGCTCACAGCGCTGATCGCGTGCTGCCATGCCGGGCTGCAGCCGATCGACTCTCCGCTACGCTGGGAGTGTGAGACGCCCCTCCCCTCCCCTGCGCCTGTCCGCTGCTGCCAGCCTCCTGCTGAGCAGCTGCCTCGTGCTGGGCGGCTGCGGTGGGGGCTCCGGCGCCGAAGCGGAGCACACCTCGGGCGCGGACACCACACCCATCGCCGAGGAGCCGGTTCCGTCCCGCACATCGGAGACCGAGGCCTCGGCGCCGGAGAAGACCTCCGCACCGGAGACCTCGGCGCCGGCTCTTGAGGGCAAGACGGTGGCACTCGATCCCGGGCACAACGGCGCCAACGCGCGCAACGCCTCGGAGGTCAACCGCCAGGTTCCGGATGGCCGCGGCGGGACGAAGGCCTGCAATACGACAGGCACCGCCACGGCCGGCGACTACGCCGAGCATGCCTTCACCTTCGATGTCGCCGAACGCGCGCGCACCCTGCTCGAGGATGCCGGCGCCGAGGTGGTGATGTCGCGCGAGGACGATGAGGGCGTGGGGCCGTGCGTGGATGAGCGCGGCCAGTTCGCCGGTGAGGCCGGGGCCGATGTGCTCGTGAGCATCCACGCCAACGGCACGGAGGACACCTCAGCGCGCGGATTCCATGTCATCGTCGTCGAGGACGCCCAGCACGAGGGTGTCGAGGAGCCCAGCCAGGCGCTTGCCGAGCAGATGGTGGCAGCCTTCGAAGACGCGGACTTCGCACCGAATCCGGCCTATGGGGCCGATGGCATTGTGGCGCGCACCGATATCGCCGGGCTCAACCATGCCTCGGTGCCGGCGGTGCTCGTCGAATGCGGTGAGATGCGCAATCCGGACGAGGCTGCGGTCATGGAATCCGAAGAGGGCCGGCAGCGCTATGCCGAGGCGATCACTGCGGGAGTGACGGAGTCACTCGCTGAGAACTGAGCGAGCCGGGCACCAGCAGATGCTGGCACCCGGCTCATGAGGCGTCTCAGTCAAGGTAGTCGCGCAGCACCTGCGAACGCGAGGGATGGCGCAGCTTGGCCATCGTCTTCGACTCGATCTGGCGGATCCGCTCACGGGTGACGCCGTAGACCTTGCCGATCTCGTCGAGGGTCTTCGGCTGGCCGTCATTGAGTCCGAAGCGCATCGACACGACACCGGCTTCGCGCTCGGAGAGGGTGTCGAGCACCGAGTGCAGCTGCTCCTGCAGGAGCGTGAAGCTGACCGAGTCAGCCGGGACGACAGCCTCGGAGTCCTCGATGAGGTCACCGAACTCCGAATCGCCGTCTTCACCGAGCGGGGTGTGCAGGGAGATCGGCTCGCGGCCGTACTTCTGCACCTCGATGACGCGCTCCGGGGTCATGTCGAGTTCCTTGGCCAGCTCCTCCGGGCTGGGTTCCCGGCCCAGGTCCTGGAGCATCTGGCGCTGCACGCGCGCGAGCTTGTTGATTACTTCGACCATGTGCACCGGGATGCGGATGGTGCGGGCCTGGTCGGCCATCGCGCGGGTGATCGCCTGGCGGATCCACCACGTGGCGTAGGTCGAGAACTTGAACCCCTTAGTGTAGTCGAACTTCTCGACAGCACGGATGAGGCCGAGGTTGCCTTCCTGGATGAGGTCGAGGAAGAGCATGCCGCGGCCGGTGTAGCGCTTGGCCAGGGACACGACCAGACGCAGGTTCGCCTCCAGCAGGTGGTTCTTGGCCAGCCGGCCGTCGTGGATGATCCACTTGTAGTCGCGGACGTCCTTTGCCTCGGTGACTTCGCCTTTGTTGAGCAGGTGCTCAGCGTACATGCCGGCCTCGATGCGCTTGGCGAGGTCGACCTCTTCGGCTGCGTTCAGCAGCGCGACCTTGCCGATGAGCTTGAGGTAGTCCTTGACAGGGTCAGCGGTGGCTCCGGCGGAGACGACCTGCTGGGCCGGCTGGTCGTCGTCATCGGCGTCGGAGACGACGAAGCCGCCGGCTTCCTTGACCGCCTCGTCCTTCTTCTCCTCCTGAGCGTTCTTCGTCTCAGTCTGCTCGTCGTTGGCCAGCGCTTCTGCTTCGAGCTGCTCGACCGGGGTCTCCGGTGCGGCACCGTCAGCGCCCTTGGCTGCTGCAGCGGCGTCCTTGGCCTTGGCAGCACCCGACTGGCTCGTCTTCTTCGCCGCCGTGGTCTTCTTCGCTGCTGTGCTCTTGGCCGCGGTCGTCTTCTTGGCAGCAGTGCTCTTGGCAGCGGTGGCCTTCTTCGCAGCCGTGGTCGTCTTCTTGGCCGTTGTCGATTTCGCGGCAGTGGTCTTCTTCGCTGCGGTCGTCGAGCTGGTCGACTTCTTCGCAGCCGTCGACTTCGGCGCAGTTGACTTAGAGGCAGCTGACTTCGACGCCGTGCTGGACTTCGCAGCGGTCGATGTGCCGGTGCTGCTCTTGGTCGCCGTCGTCTTCTTGGCCGCGGCGGTCGTCTTCTTGGCCGCGGTCGTCTTCTTGGCCGCGGTGGTCTTCTTCGCAGTCGTCGAGGAGCCGGTCGTCTTCTTGGCAGCCGTGGACTTTGCAGCAGGCGTTTTCTTTGCTGCCGGCTTCTTCGCCGCAGTGGTGGAGCTGGCCGACTTCGCGGCGGTCGACTTCGCAGTCGTCTTCGACTGTGCAGCGGTCGTCTTGCGTGCGGCGGTGGTCTTCTTTGCTGCCGGCTTCTTGGCAGCAGTGGACTTCGCAGCGTTCGTTGCCGACTTCTCCACTGTCGTCGACTTCGACGGCGTGCCCGTCGATGCGGCAGTGGTGCTCGAATCCTTGGCGTCTGTCGGCACTGGATCACCTTTCGGAAGAGTCGTGTCTGGCCCCGCTGACACTCTTCGAGCATCAGTAAGACCCTTGTCAAGCATGGGAGCAAACCCCCGTGTGGGGTTGCTCCGCCTGACCGGGTCAACGCCTCATTCTGTCACGATATTCCCGCGCGTGCGAATCCCACGCATGCGCAGACCAGAATGACAAGACCTCACGCAAGTGATATCCACCACACAGGCAGCACCGCATGCAGGCCCCGGCCGCGCTCATCCCTCCAGCACCGGCGGGTCGTCCCAGCCGAGCACCATCGGTCCTGCCCCGTCGCTGGAGTCCTGCCACGCATTCTCCTCCGGACCCTGCGCCTCAGACGCGGTGGCGAGCAGGTCGTCAGACACCTGCTCCCCTGGGACATGCGGTTCTTTCGCCCAGCCCGGCAGGGTGCCGCTCTCCACAGCGTGATCGACGAGGTGGGCCAGTTTGTGCTCGCTGTCGAAGCTCAGCGCATTCCGGGCGAAGCGCTGCGCGAACGAGGCTCGGCCGACGGACCATTCCATCCATGCGATGAGCGCCAGCACAGCCGGCAGGTGGTCCATGCTGACGTAGGTGGCCATCATCTTCAGCAGCATGATCCCGTAGTGGGTGCGGCGGG
Source organism: Brevibacterium otitidis (assembly GCF_042429315.1). Taxonomy (NCBI): domain Bacteria; kingdom Bacillati; phylum Actinomycetota; class Actinomycetes; order Micrococcales; family Brevibacteriaceae; genus Brevibacterium; species Brevibacterium otitidis. Next base: position 44,975 of record NZ_JBHMAU010000133.1, read on the forward strand.
CATCCGGCCGGCGCTCGCTGATCCCGGGCACATCGGCGGTCGCCTCCGCCAGGGGAGCCACCGCCTCGGCGTAGGGACCGAACTCGCCTGGATCGAGCAGACGCATATCCTCGGGCAGGAAGGCGCTGTGCTCGAAGCACACGAGCATCTGCACGGCATCGCGTCCCCACTCTTGAGCGCACAGGTCCTCCAGGCCGAGCACTGCGAGCGGATCCGGCTGCGGCAGCGCCTGCAGATCGTGATGCTCACCGGACTCCACGAGGTCGGCATAGCGCAGCGCTTCCGCCAGCCACGCGTCATGCAGGTCTGAGCGGTGATGGCCGGCCGCCCTTGCGGCGTCGATGGCCCGTTCGGTGTCGACATCGCAGGCCGGCAGCGCTGCTGCAGCAGAGAAGCTGGCATGCGGAGCGCCATTGCTCAGGGTCAGCTGCTGGACTGCCCTGGTGCTGGCCAGCTGCGGGACGAAGCCGACCTGTGCTCTGCCGTCGAAGGTGCCGTAGCTGAACGGGGAGACCCACCATGGCCGGAAGGTCTCGAAGCCGGCACAGTGCAGGGCTTCGCATATGAAGTCCAGCGGCTGTGCGAAGGCGCTGCGCTCAGCGCCGGTCGAGTCCGGCAGCCGGGACTGCAGCACCGCTGCCTGCTTCTCATCGCAGAACAGCACAGGCATCGCGCATTCCGTCGCCGTCACCCTCCGCAGTGCGCACACCGGCGTCAGCAGCGCCTCCTCCGTACAGTCGGAGACGGCTTCGGCAGTGAAGTCGATGCGCAGGGCCGGGCCGAAGGTGATGGTGCTCTCGCCTCGATCGAAGGTCACGAGTACGAGTGAGTCGGTGGGCTGGTACTCCAGCAGGTAGGGAACGGTGCTGATGATCTCGGTGGCGATCTCTTCTGGTGCGTCTTTCATACTCCTCACCCTGCGGCGAGCGCCCAGGTGTGAGACTGCACCGCGGCCGGGCTGTGGACGACCGCCGGATATCCACAGTGCAGCGGCGTCTACAGTAAGCCGCATGGGACGCAGACGAGCCAAGGACACAGCCGAGCAGCGGGAGTTCGCCATCTCGACCGGCACCGCACGCCTCGAGCCGGTCCCTGCGGAACCGGATTCCTGGGTGCTCTACGTCAACGGCGTGCCCAGCTCGTGCATCACGCTCAGCGATCCGACCCGTCTGGACTTCGAGTACCTCGACTGGATGGCCCGCATCATCGACACGGTCTTCCACACCGGGCAGACCCTGCGTGCCGTGCACATCGGCGCGGCCGGCTGCTCGCTGGCCCGGTCCATCGACGCCACCCGGCCGGGCTCCCGGCAGACTGCCATCGACATCGATGCGCAGCTGCTCGACTATGTTCGCGAGTGGTTCGAGCTGCCGCGCTCCCCTGCGCTCAAGCTGCGTGCCGGTGACGGCGCGGAGGAGATCGCGACGTTCCGCGATGATGCGCTCAGCCTCATCGTCCGCGATGCCTTCGCCGGCGCTGAGACACCGGCCCAGCTGGCCGATGACGTCTTCTTCGGCCATGTCTCCCGCACACTGGCAGCAGAGGGCCTGTACCTGGCCAATATCGCCGACCGTCCCCCGCACCAGTCCGCCCGGGCAGAGCTGACGCGCATGCGTGAGCACTTCGGTCATATCGCCCTCGTCGCCGATCCCGGCCAGCTGCGCGGGCGCCGCTACGGCAATCTCCTCGCTGTCGCCTCGGGAGCGGAGTTCGACGTCATCGCAGTCGCCAAGGCGCTGCGCGCCGGCCCGGCGATGGCCACGGTGCTCACCGGCCGGGAGCTCGCGGACTTCTGTGGCTGGCCGGCCACGCCCAGATGAACTCCTCGCCAACACTTCACCCGGCGGGCCCCTGTGGTGACGGGCGCGGGAGAACCCGGCATAATTGATTGCCGACCAGAAAGGCGGAAGGTGAGCGAAGAGACCGAGATCAGCTACGAACAGCAGCACCTCGACACCGTCTATGCGCGTCTGGACGCGCTGCGCGAGGAGACCGCTGCCAGCCTCAGCCAGGTGCGCAGGACGCATGTGGGAGGCAACCACCAGAACCGTTCCGAGCGCGATGCCTTCGCCAGCATGTATGAGGATCAGCTCATCCGGCTGCGCAGCGCCGAGGAGGGACTGTGCTTCGGGCGCATCGACTCGGTGACCGGGTCGACGACCTATATCGGGCGGATCGGGATCTCTGCTCACGACCGCACCCAGCTGCTCATGGACTGGCGTGCCCCGGCCAGCGAACCGTTCTATCGCGCGACAGCGGAGAATCCTCTCGACCTGGCACGCCGCCGCCATATCGCCACCCGCCGCCGCACAGTCGTCAGCGTCGAAGACGACGTCCTCGATCTGGAGGCGCTGAGCGATCAGCAGCGCGCCGGACTGCACGGCGAGGGTGCGCTCATCGCCTCTCTCGACGCGCACCGCACCGGCCGGATGGGCGATATCGTCGCCACCATCCAGGCCGAACAGGACCGGATCATCCGCCGTCCCCTCGACCGCCTCGTCGTCGTGCAGGGCGGGCCGGGCACCGGCAAGACTGCGGTGGCGCTGCACCGGGCGGCCTATCTGCTCTACCAGCACCGCGAGCGGATCGCGAAGTCCGGTGTTCTGCTCATCGGCCCCTCGCCGGTGTTCCTCAAGTACATCGAGCAGGTGCTGCCCTCCCTCGGTGAGACCGGCGCAGTGCTGCTGACACCCGGCCAGCTCATGCCCGAGGTCAACGCCACCGCCCACGACCGGCCGGCGGCAGCGGCGGTCAAGGGCGATCTGCGGATGGCCGAGGTGATCCGCAAGGCGGTGCGCGCCTATCAGCGGGTGCCGCGCGAGCCGAAGCCGCTCAAGACGATCAGCCACACCGTCACGATGACCCCGGCGATGGTGAAGGAGGCGCAGGAGCGGGCGCGCCGCAGCGGCAAACCGCACAACGGCGCCCGGCTGACCTTTGTGCGCCATCTGCTGAGTCTGCTGGCAGCTGAGCTCGCGGCCGTCAAGCACTATGAGCCCACGCCCGAGGTGCTGGCTGAGCTGACCGACGAGCTGCGCCGCTCCCAGGACGTGCGGGTGGCGATCAACCTGTGCTGGCTGCCGCTGACCCCGCGCGGGGTGCTCGATGCGCTGCTGAGCAAGCCGCACCGTCTCGTCCCGGCCGCGGACAGGATCCTGAGCCTGGAGGAGATGGCGGCCATCCGCCGTGTGCGCGGCAGCGCGATCACCGTGGAGGATGTGCCGCTGCTCGACGAGATCGCTGAGCTCATCGGACCAGCCACCGAGGTGATCGAGGCGCAGGAGCGCGGCGAGCGGCCCAGCGCCGAGGTGGAGTACGCCGAGGCGGTGCTGGAGATGACCGGCACCGGCGCTCTCGTCTCTGCTGAGACGATCGCCAGCCGCTACGAGCAGGACGTCGATGAGCGGACTCTGGCTGAGCGGGCGATGCAGGACCGCGAATGGACCTATGGGCACCTCGTCGTCGATGAGGCGCAGGAGCTGAGCCCGATGCAGTGGCGGCTGCTGTTCCGGCGCGTGCCGAGCAAGTCCGCCACGGTCGTCGGCGATCTGGCGCAGGCCTCGACGATGGATGCCGAGCGCACGTGGTCATCGGTGCTCGCCCCGCATGTCGGCGATCGCTTCGAGATGGAGGAGCTGACGGTCTCCTACCGCACGCCGGGCCGGATCATGACGGTGGCCAACGGCCTGCTGCAGGAGTACTTCCCGCAGCTGGCGGTGCCCTCACCGGTGCGGGAAGGCAGCTACGATCCGCTCGCCGAGGGCTTCGCAGATGTGGCGCAGCTGTGCCATGAGCTGCCGGGCATCGTCCGGCAGGAGCGGGAGGAGCTCGGCGGCGGGCAGGTCGCCGTCATCACCATGGCCGAGCACCTCGACCAGGTGGTCGCTGCGTTGGCCTCGGATCCGCAGAGCGACTTCGCAGCCGGCACGGCCGGCATCGATCATGCGGTCGCGGTGCTCGAACCCGGTGATGTCCGCGGTCTGGAGTTCGACAGCGTCATCATCGTCGACCCGGCGTCGATCGCCCCGGCCGGCAGCGCTGCAGGGGTCGGTCAGCTGTATGTGGCGCTCACCCGGTCGACGGCTCGGCTGCGGATCCTCAGCATCGGCGAGTCGGTGCTGCAGCCCTTCATCTCCGCCCAGCAGCATCGCTGACCGGCACCGCTGATCAGCCGCTCAGCTGGTTCCGCCGCCTGGCAGCCGCATCCGCTGCCGGGCAGCGTCTGCATTCGGGCAGAAAGTGCGGGCATGTGAAAGCCGCCTGTGGCGTCGGCTTCCCCTCCGATGCCACAGGCGGCGATGCGCCTTGGGCGCACGATTCATCTTACACACAACTTCGGGCTATTCACGAACCAGATCCAGGACCTTTTCACATTCTGTTCAGCTTGCCCGCGCGCCCCACCTGCGCGGACATGTGCCGGGCCCGAGGTGGTGTGCGGCTCAGGCTTCTTCATCGCGCTCCGCCCGGAGCGAGGCGATCGCGGTCTCGAAGTCCTCGAGCGATTCGAAGCCCTGGTAGACGCTGGCGAAGCGGAGGTAGGCGACCTGGTCGAGTTCGCGCAGCGGCTCCAGGATCGCCAGGCCGACTTCATCGGCTTCGATCTCGGCGATGCCCTGGGAGCGGATCTTCTCCTCCACCTGTTGGGCGAGCTTGGCCAGATCGTCCTCTCCCACCGGGCGCCCCTGGCAGGCTTTGCGCACACCGGCGACGACCTTCTGGCGGGAGAACTCCTCAGACACGCCGGAGCGTTTGACGACCGAGAGGCTGGTGGCCTCCATCGTGGTGAAGCGCCGCGCACAGGCAGGGCACTGCCGGCGGCGGCGGATCGAGGCGCCGTCCTCAGCGGTGCGGGAGTCGACGACCCGCGAATCGGGGTGGCGGCAGAACGGGCAGTGCATCAGACCTCCTTGTCCTGGCGGCCGCGGCGCAGACGCACCGCTGCACCGTGGGCGGGCAGATCCTCGACAGCAGCGAGAGTCTCGATGTGGTCAGCGACGGCAGCCAGCGCCGGTGCCGGATAGTCGATGACCTGGCTTCCCTTGAGGAAGGACTGCACACCGAGCGCCGAGGCGTGGGCTGCGGTGCCGCTGGTAGGCAGCACATGGTTGGACCCAGCGCAGTAGTCGCCCAGGGCCACAGGTGAGAAGGCGCCGATGAACACGGCTCCGGCGCTGATGATCTGTGCGGCGGCGGCGTGCGGGTCAGCGACGAGCACCTCGACGTGCTCACCGGCGTAGGCGTTGACGACGGCGATGCCGGCACTGCGGTCGGCGACCTTGAGGATCGCCGACTGCTCTCCGGCCAGGGCCGTGCGGATGCGTTCGCTGTGCACGGCAGCAGCTGCCTGTGCGCTGAGCTCCTGCTGCACCGCGTCGATGAGATCCTGGCTGTCGGTGACGAGGACCGCCGCGGCCATCGGGTCGTGTTCGGCCTGGCTGATGAGGTCCGCGGCGATGAGATCGGCTGCGGCGGTGTCATCGGCGAGGATGATGATCTCCGTCGGCCCGGCGATTGTGTCGATGCCCACAACGGAGCGCACCTGTGCTTTGGCGGCAGCGACATAGGCGTTGCCGGGACCGGTGATGAGGTCGACGGGTTCGAGCTCCTCACCGTCGTCGAAGCCGTAGGCCAGCGCGGCGACGGACTGCGCACCGCCCATCGCCCACACTTCGTCGATGCCCAGCAGAGCGGCGGCTGCGAGCACCGTCGGATGCGGCAGACCGGTGTCCTGGGGCGGGGAGACGATCGCGATCGATGCGACGCCGGCGGCCTGTGCCGGCACGGCGTTCATGATGACGGTCGAGGGATAGACGGCCAGACCGCCGGGCACATAGAGGCCAACGCGCTCGACCGGCAGCCAGCGCGAGGTCACGGTACCGCCGCCGGTGAACGTGGTGGTGGCTGCACTGCGGCGGTCATTGGCGGCGACCACGCGGCAGCGCCGGATCGTCTCCTCCAAGGCCGCGCGCAGCTGCGGATCGAGGTTCTCAACGGCGGCGCGGATCACATCCGCCGGCACGCGCAGACGCTCAGGGCTGACCGCGTCGAAGCGCTGGGTGTACTCCAGCACAGCGGCCCGTCCACGGGACTCGACGGCATCGACGATCGGGGCGACCGCCTCGGCAGCGGATGCCGAATCGTGCCGGGCGCGCGGAACCGAGCGCCGCAGCGTGCGGCGGTCGAGCGGTGTGTCGGTGAGGTCGACAGCATTCATGAGCGCGTGAGTCACGCGCTCCATTCTACGACCTCTGCTCCCCCGCTGTCCGGCCGCCCCAGGATCCCGGCCGGGATGCCTGAGCTGCAGCCGGAGGCAGCTGCGGTCAGAAGATCGAGGTGCTCGCCGGTGTCGTCAGGCAGCTGGGACCCAGCAGGCCTTTGAGGTCGCCGAACAGGCTCGGCGCAGCGGTGACCCGCAGGTTCCGGTCCAGGCGCATGATCGTCGTGCGCTCCCGGTTCGTCAGGCACAGCCGCACCTCGGTCTCGCCCGGATTGGCTTCGAGGATCATCTTGAGGTTGTCCACGAGGTCCGGGGTGCAGCGTTCGACCGGCATCGACACGTACAGCGGCCGGTCGGCCCGGTCGGTGACATCGGGGATCGTCATCGACATCGCCATGAGCGAAGTCGGCCGGTCGTCGGAGCGGCGGATGCGTCCGGTGACGGTGATGACGAGGTCGGTGGTGAGCAGTGTCGCCACCGGCTCGTAGGTGTCGCCGAAGAACATCACCTCCATGCTCGCTTCGAGGTCCTCGATCGTGACGATCGCATACGGCCGCCCGGAGTTCTTCGAGACCTTGCGGGAGACCTGCGTGATCATCCCGCAGATCGTGGTCTGGGAGCCGTCGGGGCGCTTGTTCTCCGGGTCGAGCAGCTGGGCGATCGAACCTTCGGATTCGGACTGCAGGATGTCTTCGAGCCCGTTGAGCGGATGGTCGGAGACGTAGAGGCCGAGCATCTCGCGTTCGAAGGCGAGCAGCTCCTTCTTCTCCCACTCGGCACGGTCGGGGATCTTGACCGCGAAGCTCGACTCGTCCTCTTCGCCCAGGCCGGCGAACAGGTCGAACTGCCCGGCGGCCTCCTGGCGCTTGACGCCGATGACGGCGTCGACGGCCTCTTCGTGGATCTCGACGAGACTGCGCCGGTTGTGGTCGAGGGAATCGAAGGCACCTGCCTTGATGAGCGATTCGATGGTGCGCTTATTGCACACCTGGCTCGGCACCTTGTCGAGGAAGTCGTTGAAGGAGGTGAACTTCCCCTTCTCGTCGCGGGCTTCGACGATGCCCTGGACGACATTGCCGCCGACATTGCGCACCGCGCCCATGCCGAAGCGGATGTCGTCGCCGACCGGGGTGAAGTTGTGGGCCGATTCGTTGACATCCGGGGGCAGCACCGTGATGTGCATGCGGCGGCACTCGCTGAGGTAGAGGGCGAGTTTGTCTTTGTTGTCACCGACCGAGGTGAGCAGCGCGGCCATGTACTCGGCCGGATAGTGGGCCTTGAGATAGGCGGTCCAGTACGACACCAGACCGTAGGCGGCCGAGTGGGCCTTGTTGAAGGCGTAGTCGGAGAAGGGCAGCAGGATGTCCCACAGCGCCTGTGCGGCCTCCTCAGAATAGCCGCGCTCCTTCATGCCGCCGAAGAATCCGACCTGCTGCTTGTCGAGCTCGGCCTTCTTCTTCTTGCCCATCGCACGGCGCAGAATATCGGCCTGGCCCAGCGAGTAGCCGGCGACCTTCTGCGCGATGGCCATCACCTGCTCCTGGTAGATGATGAGCCCGTAGGTGGTGTCGAGGATCTCCGCCAGCGGTTCGGCGAGCTCCGGGTGGATCGGAGTGATCTTCTGCAGCCCGTTCTTGCGGAGCGCGAAGTTCGTGTGCGAGTCAGCGCCCATCGGGCCGGGCCGGTAGAGGGCGATCGTTGCGGAGATGTCTTCGAAGTTGTCCGGGCGCATCATCCGCAGCAGTCCGCGCAGTCCCCCGCCGTCGAGCTGGAACACGCCGAGCGTGTCGCCGCGAGAGAGCAGCTGATAGGACTCAGCATCATCGAGCGCGAGGTGTTCGAGGTCGAGTTCGAAGTCCTTGTTCAGCCGGATGTTCTCGATCGCATCGGAGATGATCGTGAGGTTGCGCAGCCCCAGGAAGTCCATCTTGATGAGGCCGAGTCCCTCACAGGTCGGATAGTCGAACTGGGTGATGACCTGCCCGTCCTGGAACCGGCGCATGATCGGGATGACGTCGATGATCGGCTCAGAGGACATGATGACGCCGGCGGCATGCACGCCCCAGCCCCGCTTGAGGCCTTCCAGACCTTTGGCGGTCTCGAAGGTCTCCCGCGCCTCGGGGTCGGTCTCCAGCAGTTCGCGGAACTCACCGGCTTCCGCATAGCGCGGCGCCTGGGTGTCCTCGATATCGGCCAGCGGAATGTCCTTGGCCATCACCGCCGGCGGCAGCGCCTTCGTGAGCTTCTCGCCCAGGGAGAAGGGCTTGCCCATGATGCGCGCGGAGTCCTTGAGCGCCTGCTTCGTCTTGATGGTGCCGTAGGTGACGATCATCGCCACCCGCTCATCGCCGTACTTCTCGGTCACATAGTCGATGACCTCGCCGCGGCGGCGATCATCGAAGTCGACGTCGAAGTCGGGCATCGAGACGCGGTCGGGGTTGAGGAACCGCTCGAAGATGAGCCCGTGCTCCAGCGGGTCGAGGTCCGTGATGCGCAGCGCATAGGCGACCATCGAACCGGCACCGGAGCCGCGGCCGGGACCCACCCGGATGCCGTTCTCCTTCGACCAGTTGATGAAGTCGGCCACGACGAGGAAGTAGCCGGGGAAGCCCATCTTGATGATGACGTCGAGCTCGTAGTCGGCCTGCTTGCGGACATCCTCGGAGATGCCGTTCGGGTAGCGGTAGTGCAGACCCTTCTCGACCTCCTTGATGAGCCAGGAGGTCTCGTCCTCCCCCGGCGGACAGGGGAACAGCGGCATGTAGTTGGCGTCGGTGTCGAAGGAGATCTCGCAGCGTTCGGCGATCTCGAGGGTGTTGTCGCAGGCCTCGGGCATCTCCTTGAACAGCGCCCGCATCTCCGCCGGGGTCTTGAGGTAGTAGCCGGAGCCGGAGAACGCGAACCGGTTGCCGCCCTGATCGTAGGTCGGTTCGATGAGCTTCGATCCCGACTGCAGCGCCAGCAGCGCCTCATGGGCCTTCGCATCGGATTCGTGCGTGTAATGCAGGTCGTTGGTCGCCACCAGCGGCAGGTCGAGGTCCTTGGCCAGCCGCAGCAGGTCGTTGACGACCCGGCGCTCGATCGTCAGACCGTGGTCCATGATCTCGCAGTAGTAGTTGCCCTTGCCGAAGATGTCGCGGAACTCCGCAGCCGCTTCGACCGCGGCGTCGTACTGGCCCAGCCGCAGCCGGGTCTGCACCTCGCCCGAGGGGCAGCCGGTCGTGGCGATGAGGCCCTCGGAGTAGGTGTTGAGCAGTTCGCGGTCGAGGCGCGGGTACTTCGCGAAGGCGGAGTCGAGGCTCGCCAGCGAGGAGGCTTTGAAGAGGTTGCGCATGCCGGTGTTGTTCTCCGCCAGCAGCGTCTTGTGCGTGTACGCGCCGCCGCCGGAGACATCGTCACCGCGCTGGCTCTCATCGGTGCGCCACTTCACACGCGTCTTGTCGGTGCGCGCGGTGCCCGGGGTGATGTAAGCCTCGACACCGATGATCGGCTTGATGCCGGCCTTGGTGGCCTGCTGCCAGAAGTCGAAGGCGCCGAACAGATAGCCGTGGTCGGTGGTGGCGATCGCGCTCATCCCCGAGGCCTTCGTCGCCTCCATGAGATCGCCCAGGCGGGCGGCCCCATCGAGCATCGAGTACTCGGTGTGCACGTGCAGATGAACGAAATCCTCAGCCACGGATCCTCTTCCTCACAATCAGCATTCCCGGCCGCCGGCGACGCACCCCAGTCTAGCGATCGGCACGGACATCGCCGGTGTGGGATCGCTCCCCTTTCCGTCCCGACCTCTCAGCCCTGCGCCCCGCGCAGCCAGTCGAGGGCGCGCTGCAGGTCCTCGGGATAGCCGCTGGTGAACTCGACCCACTCCCCTGATTCCGGATGGGTGAAGCCGAGCTCGACAGCGTGCAGCCACTGGCGCTCAAGACCGAGCTTCTGTGCCAGCACCGGATCGGCGCCATAGGGCAGATCGCCGCAGCACGGATGCTTCGTCGCCGCCATGTGCACGCGGATCTGGTGTGTGCGGCCGGTCTCCAGCTGCACTTCGAGCAGCGTCGCCGAGAGGTACGCCTCAAGCACCTCGTAATGGGTGACGGCGTGCTTGCCGTCGGTGCGCACGGCATACAGGCCGTCGCGGCGCAGATTGCGGCCGATCGGCGCTTCGATCGTGCCGACGACCGGATCGGGCAGCCCCTGGACGAGCGCATGGTAGGTCTTCTTGACGGTGCGCTCCTTGAACGCCCGTTTGAGCACCGAATAGGCGTGTTCGCCCTTCGCCACGACCATGACGCCCGAGGTGCCGACGTCGAGGCGATGGACGATCCCCTGGCGTTCGGCCGCGCCCGAGGTGGCGATGTCGTATCCGGCCGCGGCGAGCCCGCCGATGACGGTCGGGCCGCTCCACCCGGCCGCCGCGTGGGCGGCGACGCCGATCGGCTTGTCGACGACAACGAAGGCGTCATCGTCGTAGATGATGCGCATGCCCGGAACGGGTTCTGCGGTGATGCCGAGCGGTTCCGGCTCCGGCGGCATCTGCACGTCGATGCGCGAACCGGCGATGAGCCGCTCGGATTTGCCGACGAGGACATCGTCGACCCGCACGCCGTCATCGGCGGCGATCGCCGCGGCAGCTGAACGGGACAGCCCGAGCAGCCTGCTGAGCGCCACATCGACGCGTTCGCCTTCGAGTCCTTCGGGAACGAGGAATGACCGCTCTGTCATGACTGTGCTCGCGCCTCCTCAGTCGACGTGTCAGTATCCCCCGCGGCTGCAGCGCTGCTTTCGACGGTGCCGTCAACGCCGATGCTGCGCAGCGTCGTCAGCACGATGATGACGGCTGCGGCGGAGATGGCGATGTCGGCGACATTGCAGACGAAGAAGTACAGGTCGATGAAGTCGACGACGGCGCCGTGGAAGAGGCCCGGCGGGCGGAACAGACGGTCGACGAGGTTGCCGGTCAGCCCGCCGAGCAGCAGCCCGAGCCCGGCGGTCCAGGCACGCGATCCGAGCCGCCGGCTGACGACGAGGATCGCAATGAACACGCCGATCGCGATGACCGCGAACAGCCATGTCGTGTTCTCCCCCAGGCCGAGGGCGGCGCCGGGGTTGCGGTAGAAGGTGAAGCCGGCCAGCTCGCCGAGCACCGGGATCCGTGCGCGGCCCTCCAGCGTCTGCACGGCGATGTACTTCGTCACCTGGTCAAGGATGAGGACGGTGATGGCGATGGCGAACAGCACCAAGCGCAGGTGGTGCGGTTTCGTCTGCGCCACGGCCTGCCTCCTCGTGTCTGGCCGGAGCACAGGGATGCTGTCCCGTCACCGGCTGCGGGTGATTCAGCTGTCCATACTACCGATGCGCGCGGCCTCCGTGCATGCCTGCGCAATGAGGCCGCAGACGCGCAACGGCCGACCGCCAGATGGCGATCGGCCGTTGTGCGCAGTTCCGGCTGCTCAGCTCAGCTGAGCGGCACCAGCTGCCTCAGGTCGTTCAGATCGAGTGACCCCGCTGCTGATTGCCGCCGAGCGTCTCGGGTGCGAGCGATCCTGAGTTCTCCAGGTCGCGCAGCTGGTCGCTGAGGTAGCTCTTGAGGCGGGTGCGGTATTGGCGTTCGAAGTTCTGCAGTCCGTCGATCTCGCGCTCCAGGCTGCTCTTCTGGGTCTCCAGGCTGCTGAGCGTGTCATCGCGCTTCTTCTCAGCATCCTTGACGATCTTGTCAGCCTCGGTGCGGGCATCGCTGATGAGCTGGTCGCGGGTGCGCTCACCCTCAGCGACGTGCTCATCGTGCAGGCGCTGTGCCAGCGAGATGAGGCCGTGGGCGTCGCCACCGGAGGATGCAGCTCCACCGGCGACTGCACCGACAGCGGCACCGGTGCCGGCGGCTGCGGCGGTGTGACCCTGCGAAGCAGCTCCCTGCTGGGGCTCTTCCTGGGCCGGCTGCTGCGGCGCAACGGGCGGCTCGGACTTCTGCCCAGCGGCGTCGGCGGGCTGCTCGGGAACAGCGGCCGGCATCGCCTGGGTTGCCTGCGGATCCTCAGACGCCTGCGGCGCGTCAGCGGCGGGCTCAACGGCCGGCTGTGCACCGGTCTGCTCGGCACCTGCGGCGGGCTGTGCCTGGCTCAGCTCCTGGTTGCGCTGTTCGCAGGCCGAGAGCTTCTGACGCAACTCATCGTTCTCCTGGTACAGACGGCGGAGCTCCAGGACGACCTCATCGAGGAAGTCGTCGACTTCCTCCTGGTCGTATCCCTCGCGGAACTTCACATGCTGAAACCGCTTATTGACAACGTCTTGAGGCGTAAGAGCCATGAGGACACCTTCGATCGGCAACAATTCCTGTTTACTCTACTGTTATACAACAGATGTCGATGACACTGTACAACAAGGCCGGCTTATTTGTCGTGCACCCCCTGCCTTGACTCGCATCATAATACGCACCTGGCATTACACCTCGGAATTGAGGTGGCGCGGCGCTGAATGAAAGCATCCGCGCATATTGCAGTTCTGTCATATTGGCCGCTTCACCGCATTCGCCGCCATCCGCCCGCTCATGCGCCTCGGCTATTGCCGCCGGTGCGGACACGGGCCCGCACATGGCCGTGCTCAGGCGGTCTGCGCGGCGAGGCTGAAGAACACACCGGCGAGGATCTGCACGGCGATGAAGACGAGGATGAAGCCCAGGTCGAGGGAGATCTGGCCCAGCCGCAGCGGCGGGATGAGCCGGCGGACGAGCTTCACCGGCGGATCGGTCAGCGTGTAGATGATCTCTGCCAGCACCAGGATGACACCGGTGGGACGCCAATCACGGGCGAAGACCTGAATGAGGTCGATGACGACCCGTGCGAGCAGCACGAAGACGTACAGGCTCAGCGCCTGACCGATGATCCAAAACACCAATGACACGAAAAGCTACTCCTATGAGAACGATGAGAACGCAGACGGCGGACCACGCTCTAGCGTAGTCCGCCGCTGCTCTGTATGCCGAACCGGAGACCGCAGATGCGGCCGGCTGAATCAGCTCTGGTTGAAGAAGCTCGCCTGGTGGTCGTCGGCTGCCTCTTCGGTGGAGACCTCGATGGACTCCGGAGTCAGCAGGAAGACGTTGTTGGTGACCTTCTCGATCGAGCCGCGCAGACCGAAGATGAGTCCGGCGGAGAAGTCGACGAGGCGCTTGGAGTTGGCCTCATCCATCGCCGAGAGGTTCATGATGACCGGCACGCCGTCGCGGAAGGCGGTGCCGATGGCCTTCGCATCGTTGTAGCTGCGGGGGTGGATCGTCTGGATGCGCTGCATAGCCGAGGCCGGTGCACTTTCGACAGGGCGGACAGAGGGACGGATCGGGGTGACGGCAGCGGCCGGCGGCTCGAAGGGCTCCGGCTCGGCATCGTATGCGTCGTCAGCGTAGTCGTCGTACTCGCTGTCGTAGGAACGGTGGTGCTCAGACGGCTGCTGCGGCTGGTCGTGCTCGTCGTACTCTTCGACGAATCCCAGGTAGCTGCCGATCTTCTTGAGAGCGGACATGGGGGGCGACTCCTCGTGATTGCGGGCGTCCTTCGCGGTTCGACATGCAAAGGCCTTAGTGTGAACGTACCGCACTCATCGGCCCTCATTCGTCATACGCGGCGGGCGTGTCGAAAGTTCGCCCCAACTTCTCACGGGGTGTCGGCCGGCTCCATCCAGATGACCCCGGCGAAGCGTCCGGTCACGCGGTCCCGACGGTATGAGAAGAGGTCGGGGCTGTCATAGGTGCAGGCGTTCACCCAGCGCTCCAGCCGCACGCCTTCGCGGCGCAGCTGCTCAGCGACGCCGGCGGCGACGTCGAGTGCCGGGGCGCCGGCTGCCGAGACCGAGGCGGTGACCGGTTCGCCTGCGGCGACCTCGGCGCGCATCTCGGCGGGCACCTCGTAGTTGCGCGGTGAGATCGACGGGCCGATGATCGCCGAGATCTGCTCGGCTCCCTGCCGGCGCATCTCGGCCACGGCCGCAGCTATAACGCCGCGGCTCATGCCGATCCGGCCGGCGTGCGCGCTGCCGATGACACCGGCCTCGGGGTCGGCGAGCAGCACGGGCGTGCAGTCGGCGACGAGCACCGCGAGCCCGAGGTGGTGGGAGCGGGTGACCTGGGCGTCGGCTTCGACGGCTGTCAGGGGGACGGAGGAGCTGAGTGCATCGAGGTCGACGGTGTGCACAGCGGTGCCGTGGACCTGGCTGGTGAAGCTCAGGCGGTCGCTCTGCAGCCCGAGCGCTTGGGCGAGCAGGCTGCGATTGGCGGCGACGGCTGCGTCGTCATCGCCGACACCGCGGCCCAGGTTGAGGGAGCTGTACGGCGGCAGCGAATAGCCGCCCCATCGATCCGAGAACGCTGCGTGGGCCACGCAGCGGGATCCCGGAACGACGAAGCGGCTGTGCAGCACGTGGAGTGCTTACTTGAGGAAGTCGGGGATGTCGAGGTCGTCGTCGAAGCTGTCGACCTTCTCATCCGGCAGTTCGCGCGGCACCGCGGGGCTCGACTCCTCGGCCTCGGCCGCTGCCGAGGTGTCCGCGCCGCTGGCGGCGGTGTCCTCGCTGCGCAGGCTGTACGGGCCGGCCTGGGTGCCCTCGGACTCGCCTGCGCTGCTCGCGGTGGCGGCTGCTGCGCCGACGGCCGCACCGGTCTCATGGCGACCGGAGTCGGCGGGGCGGCGCTCCTCGGCCGGCTTGGGCGCCGACAGCGACGGCGCGGCCTCGGCAGCGCCGACGGGGGTGTCGAAGCCGGCGGCGATGACGGTGACGCGGCATTCGTCGCCGAGGTTGTCGTCGATGACGGTGCCGAAGATGATGTTGGCCTCCGGGTGGGCGGCCTCCTGGACGAGGCGGGCGGCCTCGTTGATCTCGAACAGGCCGAGGTCGGATCCGCCCTGGATGCTCAGCAGCACGCCGTGGGCGCCTTCGATGCTGGCTTCCAGCAGCGGCGAGGCAATCGCAGCCTCGGCGGCCTGCACGGCGCGGTCATCGCCGACAGCCGAGCCGATGCCCATGAGGGCGGTGCCGGCATCCTGCATGACGGATTTGACGTCGGCGAAGTCGAGGTTGATCATGCCCGGCGTCGAGATGAGGTCGGTGATGCCCTGCACGCCCGAGCGCAGCACCTCGTCAGCGGACTGGAAGGCCTCCAGCACGGAGACATTGCGGTCGGAGATCGACAGCAGGCGATCGTTCGGGATGACGATGAGGGTGTCGACTTCCTCGCGGAGGTCGGCGATGCCCTTCTCTGCCTGCGCCGAGCGGCGGCGGCCTTCGAAGGTGAACGGGCGGGTGACGACGCCGATGGTGAGCGCGCCGAGGCCGCGGGCGATGCGGGCGACGACCGGTGCTGCACCGGTGCCGGTGCCACCGCCTTCGCCGGCGGTGACGAAGACCATATCGGCGCCTTCGAGCGCTTCGGTGATGGCCTCTTCGGAGTCCTCAGCAGCCTTGCGGCCGATCTCCGGGTCGGCTCCGGCGCCGAGCCCGCGGGTCAGATCGCGGCCGATCTCCAGCTTGAGGTCGGCTTCGGAGAGCAGCAGCGCCTGCGCGTCGGTGTTGATCGCGATGAACTCGACGCCTTTGAGGCCGACGTCGATCATCCGCTGGACAGCGTTGACACCGCCGCCGCCGGTGCCGGCAACCTTGATGTCCGCTCCGGATTGTGGGAATTCAGCCAAGTCGGTTTCCTCTTTCGACGCATCGGGCCCATGCGGGCGTGTGGGCCTATTTTGCCTTCACGTTGACGCTATGGCCCGCTCCCCCGCAACGCAACTCTCGCGCGCGGTGTGTCGAAAGCTTCTGCCGGCCGCACCGGTTTCTGTCCGCGGACATCTGCGGCTGGCACCTGCCGGCTACGAGGTGACCGGCACCTCGGGCACGGAGACGTCGATCGTGCGTGCACCGGTGTCGATGAGTGCGGTGGCGATCTCGAACTTGCGGGCTGCGTCCTCTGCGGTGCCGAAGCGGATCGTCACCGGCTCTGTGCCCTCCACGGCGGCGTATTCGATCTCCAGGGCGTCGGGATCGCTGGCCTTGATGACGCTGATCTGCTCCGGTGCCTCCTCCGGCAGCTCCTCGAGCAGCGCCAGCGCCGCGGTGACCGTCGCCTTGCGGTCGGCTCCGCCGCTGATCTCCAGGTGCGCGAGGTCCTCCGGCGCCTGCGCGCTGGAGTCGACCGTGGTGCCGGTGGCGTCGACGCGGTCCCAGCCGGAGCCTTCGTGCACGGCGATGAGGGGGACGCGGTCGGTGACGGTGACGGCCAGGGAGCGCGGGCCGGTCCAGCGGACCTGTGCGGAGGCGGCCTTGGGCAGCTGTGCGAGCGCGGAGTCGGCGACGCGTCCGGGGAAGGCGCACGGCAGCGGGGTGCCCTCCCAATCGGTCAGCACGGCCTGTTCGATCTCCTCAGCGCTGTAGAACTCGGTGCCCTCCGCCCTGACGGTGGTGATCGCGAGCACCGGGGAGAACCAGGCTGCCGCCAGCAGGCCGAGCACCGCAGCGGTCGCGCCCACGCCGACGAGGATGCGCCGCAGCCGGCTGCGGCGGCGGGCTGCCAGCCGGTCGGTCAGGCTCGCGGTCGTCTCGCTGCTGCGGGCCGATTCCGTCTTCGTCATCGGCCTAGGCTCACCATGCAGCTTCGATCGCGGCGAGGATCTCGGGGCCGAGGATCGTGACGTCTCCGGCGCCGATCGTGATGACGATATCGCCGGGCAGCACCCGGGAGACGACGGTCGGCACCGCATCGGAGAAGGCCGGCAGGAACGTCGCCTTCTGCGCAGGGATCGCATCGGCGATGATCGCCCCGGTGACGCCGGGGATCGGATCTTCGCGGGCGGGGAAGACATCGAGGACGATGACGTCATCGGCGATGTCGAGCGCCTGACCGAACTCGGCTCTGAAGTTCTGGGTGCGGCTGAACAGGTGCGGCTGGAACACCGCGTGCACGCGGCCGCCGGGGGCGACGACCGAGCGGGCGGCGGTGAGCACGGCGCTGACCTCGGTGGGGTGATGGGCGTAGTCGTCGTAGACGCGCACGCCGTGGGCGCTGCCGCGCAGTTCGAAGCGCCGGCGGGTGCCGCCGAATCCGGCCAGCCCTTCGACCGCTGCTGCGACATCGGCACCGAGGTGGTAGACGACGCACAGCGCGGCGGTCGCGTTGGCGGCGTTGTAGGCGCCCGGCTGCTGGAGCTCGACATCATAGGAGCGGCCGTCGAGGGTGACGGTGAAGGCGGTGCCGCCGTCGCTGGGGCGCAGATCCGTGATCGGCACATCGGCGGTCTCGGCGAAGCCGTAGGTGACGACGCGGGCGCCCTCGGCGGCGGCCTGGGCGGCGATCTCCCGGCTGCCGGCGTCATCGGCGCAGGCGATGAGCACACCGTCGCGGCTGCGCACATGGCTGGTGAAGTCGACGAAGGCCTGGCGCACGCCGGCCCAGTCGCCGTAGTGATCGAGGTGGTCGGCCTCGGCGTTCGTGATGACGGCCACGGCCGGTTCGTAGAGGAGGAAGGAGCCGTCGGACTCATCGGCTTCGGCGATGAACGCCTCGCCGGTGCCGTCGTGGGCGTTAGTGCCAGAGGCGGTCAGCACTCCCCCGATGACGAAGGACGGGTCCCCGCCGCCGGCCTGCAGGGCCACGGTCGTCATCGACGTCGTCGTCGTCTTGCCGTGGGTGCCGGCGATCGCGACGGTGGTGCGGCCGTGCATGAGCCCTGCCAGCGCTGCTGCACGATGGATGATGCGCAGCCCCTGTTCGCGTGCGGCGGCCAGCTCCGGGTTGTCGGGCCGGATCGCCGAGGACACGACGACGGTGTCGACATCGACGATGTTCTCCGCCCGTTGGCCGATCTCGATCCGGGCGCCGAGGGCGCGCAGCGCGGCGACGACGGAGGAGTCCTTCGCATCGGAGCCGGTGACGGTCATCCCGCGCATGAGCATGATCCGGGCGATGCCGGACATGCCGGCGCCGCCGATGCCGATGAAGTGGACGCGGCCGAGTTCGGCTGCGGGGATGATCGGCGTGTCAGGGGCTGCTGCCATCTGTCAGTCGTCCTTTGTGCGTTCTTTGCGGTTGAGCACGTCCGGCGGATACGGCCGGTGCGGGTGCTCCCGGCCGAGCGCCGCGTACATCTTATGCACCATCGTGCGGGCGGCCGCCATCGGGAAGTCGGTGGCGAGTACGTCATCGCTCATCGCCTGCAGCCGCTGCGCATCCTGCAGCAGCGGCAGCACCGTACCGGTGACGGAGGCGGCGTCGAAGTCGGCGTTGTCGATCATGAGGGCTGCGCCCGCTTCGACGAGTCCGGCGGCGTTGAGGCGCTGTTCGCCGTTGCCGATCGCCAGCGGCACGAACACGGTCGGCACTCCGGTGATCCACACCTCGGCGACGGTCCCCGCGCCGGCGCGGGCGAGCAGCAGGTCAGCGGCCAGATAGGCGTTGTGCATGCCGTCGACGTATTCGACGACGTGGTAGTCCGGCAGCTGCGCGGCTGCGGCGGCGAGCTCATCGGCTTTGCCGGCCCCGGCGATGTGCAGCACCTGCACCTCTGCCTCGGCGATCGCGTCCAGCGCCCCGACGAAGGCGTCGTTGAGGCGCTGGGCGCCGGAGGATCCGCCGGTCACTACGAGGCTCGGCAGGTCGGTGCGCAGGCCCAGGTGGGTGCGGGCGGCCTGCCGCTGGGCGGCATCGCGGTAGTCGATGATCTCGATCTGGGACCGGATCGGCATACCGACATGGCTGCCCTTGAAGGGGGTGCCGGCGAAGGTGTAGCCGATATTGGGGGCGGGGGTGAAACCGGCGCCGAGGCGGTTGGCCAGCCCCGGCCTGGCGTTGCCTTCGTGGATGATGACGGGCACGCCGGAGAGCTTCGCGGCCAGATAGGCCGGCGGGCAGACATAGCCGCCGACGCCGATGACGATGTCGACGCCGCGTTCGCGGATGAGACGGCGGACCTTCCGCACGGTGCCGGCGAGCCGGCCGGGGAAGCGCAGCAGGTTCCCGTCGAGGCGCCGGGGTGCGGGCACTTTGTCGATGGTGACGAGTTCGAATCCGGCCTCTGGCACCAGGCGGGTCTCCAGGCCGGTGGGCGTGCCGAGCATGATGATCTCGGCTTCGGGATCCTGGAAGCGCAGGTCTTCGGCGATGGCGAGCATCGGGGCGACGTGGCCGGTGGTGCCGCCGCCGGCGAACAGGGCTGTCAGCGGTCGGGTCATGTCCTCTTCTTCCGTAGGCGCAGCGGGGATGAGGCGAGCACGGCGAGGGATTCGCGCACGCGGGCGGATTGGGCGCGCATCGCCTCCTTCGCACCGGATTCGGCGCGGGCGAAGGCGAGGACGATGCCGGCGGCCATACAGGTCGCCAGCAGCGCTGAGCCGCCATAGGAGACGAAGGGCAGGGGAACGCCGATGACCGGCAGCACGCCTGACACGACGCCGATGTTGACGAGGGCCTGGCCGATGAACCACATGAAGATCCCGGCGACGGCGGCCTGGACCATCCGGTCCTCGGTGCGCAGCACGATGCGGATGAGGCCGAAGCCGAGCACGGAGAACAGCAGCAGCACGGCACCGGAGCCCAGCAGTCCGAGCTCTTCGCCGATGATCGCGAAGATGAAGTCGTTGTGCGCCTCCGGCAGCCACAGCCATTTCTCTCGGGAGGCGCCCAGGCCCACGCCGAACCAGCCGCCGGAGGCGAGGGCGAACAGGCCGTGGTTGGACTGCCAGTGCTGGCCGAGCGGATCCATCGCATCGGTGTCGTGGCCGGCGAACATCGCCCTGATGCGCGCCATCCGGTTCGCGCTCGTGAGCACGAGCGCGGCGACGACCGCGGCGATGCCGAGGAAGGCGGTGATGAGGTACTTCCACGGCAGGCCGGCGACGAACACGGTGCCCAGTGCGGTGGCCACGACGATGATTGCGGTGCCGAGGTCGCGGCCGGCGAGCACGAGGCCGAGCACCACGGTGAGGCCGATGAGGGCGGGCAGGATCTCGCGCAGGGAGCCGAGCTTGGCGGACTTGTAGGCGAAGAACGTCGCCAGCCACACGGCCAGGGCGATCTTGGTGAACTCTGCCGGCTGGCCCTGGAAGCCGCCGACCCTGATCCAGCCGGCGTTGCCCTGCACCTCGTGGCCGAGCCCGGGCACCAGCGGCAGGGTCTGCAGGACGACCGCGCCGAGGAAGACGATCGAAGCGGTCTTCTTGAACCAGGCGACCGGCACATAGGACAGCCCGATCATGAGGGCCACGCCGATGACGGCGTAGAGGCCCTGCCGGTAGAACACGGAGAACGAGGAGCCCTCCCCTGCCCGGTAGGCGGAGATCGAGGAGGCCGAGAGCACCATGATGAGTCCGAAGCCGATGAGGGCGAGCACGGAGATGAAGACGAGGTAGTAGCTCGTGACCGGCATGTCGAGCAGCCGGCGCAGACTGGCCCGCAGCCCGGTCTCACGCGCAAAATCGGCTGCGCGCGTCTGCCGGGTGTGTGCCTCGGAGGGGTGCCGCAGCGATGTCATCTCAGCTCACCAGGCCCTGCACGGCCTGGGCGAAGAGGCTGCCGCGGGTGCCGTAGTTGAGGAACTGGTCCATGCTCGCAGCGGCCGGGGCCAGCAGCACGGTGTCGCCGTCCTGGGCGAGTGCGGCGGCCTCCTGGACGGCGGCGGCCATGATCGCCGCGCCCTGCTGGCTCTCATCGGCCGGCCCCGAGGTGCTGGCCGGTCTCGAGGTGGCGGCCCCTCCCGAGGCGGCTTCCGCACCCGAGGTGCCGCTCACCTCGGCGGCGGGGTCGATGCGGATGATCGGCACGTCCGGGGCGTGGGCAGCCAGAGCGGTGGTGTAGGGTTCAGGATCCGTGCCGATGAGCACGACTGCGGCGAGACGGTGGGCGTGGGCGGCGATGAGCTCATGGAGGTCGGCGCCCTTCGTCAGCCCGCCGGCGATCCACACGATCCGCTCGGCTGAGCGCAGAGCGGCGTCGGCGGCGTGTGGGTTCGTGGCCTTCGAATCGTTGATCCAGCGCACTCCGCCGGATGCGGCGACGACCGCCATCCGGTGATCGGCCGGCCGGTGGGCGCGCAGACCATCGCGCACCGCTGCCGGCGGGATGTCGATGCTGCGCGCCAGAGCGGCGGCGGCCAGGGCATTGGCGATCTGGTGCGGGGCCGCTGGAGCGCCGGGGCTGCCGGCGGCGATCGCGACATCCTCGAGTGTTCCGAGCTCAGCGGCGGTCGACTGCCGGTTGTGCAGATAGGCGCGGTCGACGAGCACGCCGTCGACGACGCCGAAGGAGCCGGGTGCCGGCATGCCGGTGGTGAAGCCGATCGCCCGCGCCCCTTCGATGACCTCGGCCTCTTCGACGAGGGTGCGGGTGGCCGGGTCGTCGACGTTGTAGACGCAGGCGGCGACGACATTGGCATAGGCGCGGGCCTTGGCGGCCTGGTAGGCGTCGTAGCCGCCGTGCCAGTCGACGTGGTCGGGTGCGAGGTTGAGCACGGCGGCGGCATGGGCGCTCATGGAGTACTGCCAGTGCAGCTGGAAGCTCGACAGCTCGACTGCCAGCACCTCGGCTGCCGGGTCGAGGACGGCTTCGATGAGCGGCTGGCCGATGTTTCCGCAGGCTTTGGCTTTGAGACCTGCGGCTGTCAGCATCGCCTCGAGCATCGAGGTGGTCGTGGTCTTGCCGTTCGTGCCGGTGACGACGAGCCATGGGGCGGTGTTGTGTCCGCGCACCCGCCAGGCGAGTTCGACTTCGCCGATGACGGGGATGCCGCGGGTGTGCGCGGCGGTGAAGATCGGGTGGTCGGGCCGCCAGCCCGGTGAGGTGACGACGAGGTCGGGGGTCTTTCCGGAGGCGCTGAGCGGCAGGTCCGTGACATGTTCGGGTCCGCGCCGGATGTCAACGTCGAAGACCCCGAGGATCGTCTCCCATTCGCTCAGATCGCGTTCGGCATCGCCGTCGACGACGATGACTTCGGCATGCCGTTCGGCCAGGTGAACGGCCATCGGGAAGCCGGAGACGCCCAGCCCGGTGACGACGATCGTGAGCCCGTGCAGGCTCTGGGTGGGTCCGTGCAGGGCGGCGGGGATCGCCTCGGCGTGGGGGTAGTCGACGGGCACCCAACCGTCCGGATGCAGCGGGAGCTCTGCTGCCGGCGGGGGTGAGAAGGACAGCCCGGCCAGCGGGTGCTCGGGATTGCCGGGTGTGTCAGCTGGCAAGGTGGGACACCCATTCGGCGTAGAAGAGGGCGATCGCGCCGACGACGAAGAGCACGGCGATGATCCAGAAACGCACGACGATCGTCACCTCGCCCCAGCCCTTGAGTTCGAAGTGGTGCTGCAGGGGCGCCATCCGGAAGACACGCTTGCCGGTGAGCTTGTAGGAGGCGACCTGGATGATGACGCTGAGGGTGATGATGACGAACAGGCCGCCCATGACGATGAGCAGCAGCTCGGTGCGCGACATGATCGCCAGACCGCCGATCGCACCGCCGATCGCGAGTGAGCCGGTGTCGCCCATGAAGATCTTCGCCGGTGAGGTGTTCCACCACAGGAAGCCGATGCAGGCGGCGGCCAGCGCAGCGGCGACGATCGTGAGATCGCGGGGGTCGCGCACCGCATAGCAGCCCTCGCGCATCTCGGACATGAGCGAGCAGTTCTGCGTCGACTGCCAGGTGTTGATCATGACGTAGCCGAGGAATACGACGGCCGAGGCGCCGGCGGCGAGTCCGTCGAGGCCGTCGGTGAGGTTCACCGCATTCGATACGGCGGTGACCATGAGATTTGCCCACAGCACGAACAGCACGATGCCCACGAGCGCGCCGGCGAAGGCGAGATCGATGGGGGTGTCGCGGATGAAGGAGATCGCCGAGGAGGCCGGGGTCTCGCCGTAGTCATTGGGGAACTGCAGAGCGAGGACGGCGAAGGTCGTGCCGACGAAGCCCTGCCCGATGATCTTGCCGCGCGGGCGCAGTCCGAGCGAGCGCTGCTTAGAGACCTTGATGTAGTCGTCAAGGAAGCCGATCGCGCCGAGCCCGGCAGCCAGCCACAGCACGAGCAGACCGGAGACGGTCGGCCAGGAGCCGGAGACGAGGTGGGCGATGAGATAGGAGGCGATCGTCGCCGAGACGATGACGACACCGCCCATCGTCGGGGTGCCGCGCTTGGTAGCGTGCGATGCGGGTCCGTCATCGCGGATGAACTGACCGTAGCCGCGCTTGACGAGCTGGCGGATGTAGACCGGGGTGCCGACGAGTGTGAAGAGCAGGCTCAGGCAGCCGGCGAGGACGACGGCGATCATTGGGCCCCCGAGATTCCGGCGATCTCGTCTCCGAGATAGCGCAATCCGGCGTCGCGAGAGGACTTGAACAGCACGATGTCGCCGGGCTGGAGCTCGGCGTTGAGCAGATCGCGGGCCTCGGCGACCGTGGCGACCCAGGCGGCCTCATTTCCCCACGAGCCTTCGAGATGGGCGGCCTGGTAGATGGGCCGGGCGCCTTCGCCGACGGCGATCGTGCGGTTGATGTTGAGACGGACGGCCTGGCGGCCGACGGTGTCGTGGGCGGTGATGGAGTCCTCGCCGAGTTCGAGCATCTCGCCGAGCACCGCGATGGTCCGCCGCGGCGGGGTGTCATCGTCGCCGCGACCCATCGCAGCGAGGGTCTTGAGCGCTGCGGCCATCGAGTCCGGATTGGCGTTGTAGGCGTCGTTGAGGACGCTGATGCCCGACGGGGAGTCGATGAGCTCCATCCGCCAGCGGCTGGCCGCTCCCGAGGTGCCGAGCGTCGTGGCGATGGTGCGCGATTCGACGCCGCACAGGTGGGCGACGGCGGCCGCGGCGAGGGCATTGGCGACATGGTGTTCGCCCAGCAGGGCGAGTTCGACCAGCTGCGGGTCCTCATCGGGCAGCTGCAGCTGGAAGGAGGTGCGGCCGGAGGCGTGCGAGGTGATGTCGCTGCCGCGCACCACCGGTTCGTATGCGCTGCTGGGGCTGGAGGAGAACCACATCGTGTTGACGCCGGGGGCCAGCACATCGTGCATGGCGCGCACCCGGGAGTCATCGGCGTTGAGCACCGCCCAGCCGCCGCTGGTGAGCGATTCGACGAGCTCGGCCTTCGCCCGTGCGGTGTTCGCCACGGAGCCGAACACGCCGGAGTGGGCGCTGCCGACATTGAGCTCGACGGCGATGTCGGGGCGGATGAGCGAGGTGAGGTAGGCGAGGTTGCCGATCGTGCGCGCGCCCATCTCGAGGACGAGGAAGCGCGTCGTGTCCCCGGCCTGCAGGGCGGTGAGCGGCACACCGACTTCGTTGTTGTAGGAGTTCGGCGGCCAGACGGTCTCCCCCACCGAGAGGAGCAGGTCGGAGATGAGGTCCTTGGCGGTGGTCTTGCCGGCCGAACCGGTGATCGCGATGACGGTCAGCTCACCGGATTCGCGCAGGGCGGAGACGTTGAGGGAGGCGAGCTGGCCGAGTGCCGCAGTGGCATCGGTGACATGCAGTGTCGGCAGGTGCTCGCCGTCGACAGCGGGTACGGCCTCAGCGATGACGAGCGCGGCACCGGCTTCCACAGCGGCCGGAGCGAAGGTGATCCCGTCGACGTGCTCGCCGCGCCGGGCGACGTAGATGTCGCCGGGGCTGACGTCTCGGGAATCGGTGACGACACCGCCGGTGAGGACGGTGTCTGCGGACACGCCGTAGAGGCTGCCCTTGAGGGCAGCGGCGACTTCTCCTGCGGAAAATCTCTTCATATCAATCCTGAACTCTACCTGCTGGCGTCTCCGAACTGCGTGAAGCGCAGGCCCGGCGAGTGTGTTCTCGGTCATCGAACGGATGGACGACTCCGGCGATCTCCTGCCCGGTCTCATGGCCCTTGCCGGCCACCAGCAGGGTGCCGCTGTCCCCTGCTGCGGCCACGCCGGCGATGATCGCCTCGGAGCGGGCCGGGATCTCCTCGATGCGGGTGGCGCGGGCCGTTCCCGAGGCGCGGGCCGCCTCGGCGCCGGCGCGCACCGCCGCCCGGATCGCGGCAGGGTCCTCGGAGCGGGGGTTGTCGTCGGTGACGATGACGACATCGGCACCGCGGGCTGCGGCGGCACCCATCTCCGGGCGCTTGCCGGGATCGCGGTCGCCGCCGGCCCCGCAGACGATGACGAGCGGGCGGCCGGCCGCCGCCAGACCGCCGAGCACCTGGGCGATGGCGTCCGGGGTGTGGGAGTAGTCGACGACGGCTAGCGGGCCGGCGTCATGGACCTGCTCCATGCGGCCGGGCACGGTGACCTCGAAGGAGCGTGCGATCGCGGCCAGCTGCTCGAGTTCGGTGCCGGCTTCGAGCAGCATCGCGAGTGCCAGGGCGGTGTTGGCGACGTTGAAGCTGCCCGGCAGCGGAGCGTGGGCCGGCAGCGGGCCGGCCGGGGTGTGCAGCGTGAAGTCGGGGCCGGACTCCTCGGCGATGAGGTAGGCGGGCGCATCGGCCCGGTCGCGGGAGAGCGCGGCGACCGGCACCTCGGCGGTGGCAGCGAGCCGGCGGCTGTAGTCATCAGCGAGCATGACGACGCCGCGGGCGGAGAACTCCGGGGCGAAGAGGGAGGCCTTGGCCCGGAAGTACTCCTCCATATCGGCGTGGAAGTCGAGGTGGTCCTGGCTGAGGTTGGTAAATCCGGCCACCGCGAAGCGCGCGCCGTCGACGCGGTGCTGGGCCAGGGCGTGGGAGGAGACCTCCATCGCACACGTGTCGACGCCGGCTGCGCGCATCCGGGCGAAGAGGGCGTGCAGCTCCGGAGCCTCCGGGGTGGTGCGCACGGCCGGCTGGGTCTGGCCGGCGATCGTCGTGGCGACGGTGCCGAGGACGCCGGTGGTGCGGCCGAGGGCGGTGAGCAGGCCGTTGAGCAGATAGGTGGTGGTGGTCTTGCCGTTCGTGCCGGTGACGCCGAGAAGCACCGGGTCTGCCGGATCGGTGCCGTAGATCTGGGCGGCGATCGCGCCGAGGCGGGCGCGCGGGGTCTCGGTGATGAGGAGGGTGAGCGCGGACAGCGGCGGGGCGGCAGGATCGGCTGCGAGCGCCTCGGCGATGTGCTGGCGGCCGGCAGGATCGGTGAGGATCGCGCGCACGCCGCTGCCGATGAGCGCGGGGGCGAACTGCGCGCCGTGCACATTGGCGCCGGGCAGTGCGGCGTAGAGCCAGCCGGGCTGGGTCTGCCGGGAGTCGTGGCTGACGCCGGACACCTCGGTGTCGGCTGGGCCGCTGACGGCGATATCGGCAGGCAGCGCCAAGTGGTCGATCCGCATTACTTCCATTCCCCTGGGTAGAGATCAGGTTCCTCGGTTGATGGTGGCACACCCATGTGGCGCAGGGTGAATCCTGCAACATCGGAGAACACCGGGGCCGCGGCGGTGCCGCCGTAGTAGCCCTTGCGCGGGCGCTGCAGCGTGACCGAGACGGCGATCTTGGGGTCCTCGGCCGGTGCCGCGCCGTCGAACGATGCAGTATAGCCGTCATAGCCGCCGTCTTCGCTGGGCGCCTGTGCGGTGCCGGTCTTGCCGGCGGCCCGGTAGCCGGGGATCTGCGCGGACTGGCCGGTGCCTTCGACGACGACGCCTTCGAGCATCCGCATGAGCTCGTCGGCAGCCTGCTCGCTGATGATGCGTTCGGGTTCGGCCGGGGCGATCTCGGTGACCCGGCCGGAGTCGTCGACGGTGCCGGTGATGAGCTGCGGGGTGACCTTCTTCCCGCCGTTGGCGATCGTCGCCATCGCGGCAGTGGTCTGCAGGGAGGTCGCGGCGACACCCTGTCCGAACATGACGGTGTACTTGGTGCGGCCGTCCCATTCATCAGGCGGGTGGAGCATGCCGCGGGTGGAGGCGGGGAAGTCGATGCCGGAGGACTGACCGAAGCCGAACCGGGAGAAGTAGTCGTAGCGCTCCTCCAGGCTCAGCTTGTCCCCGGAGAGGATCGTGCCGGTGTTGGAGGACTGCATGAGGATGCCGGCGACGGTGAGCTTCTGGTCCGGGTGGTTGCTGGAGTCGCGGAACTTTTCGCCGTTGGGCGCGGTCCACGTGTCCGGCACGACGAACTCATCGGTCGGGGTAGCCTTGCCGGTGTCGAGCAGCGCGGCGGCGGTGATCATCTTCGAGGTGGAGCCGGGTTCGAAGAACCCGGAGAAGATCCGCGAGCCGCGGTCCTCGGCATCGACCTTGCTCGGGTTGTTGGGATCGACGCTCGGAGCTTCGGCGGCAGCGATGATGCGGCCGGTCTCGACGTCGAAGATCGTCACCGATCCCCAGTCGGCCTCATGCTTCTTGACCTGGTCGGCGATCGCCTGCTGGGCGTAGTACTGCACATCGGAGTCAAGACTGAGCTGCAGGCCCTGGCCGTTCTGCGCCGGGGTGATGTTCGAGTCGCCGAGTGGGATGATGTCGCCGGACAGGCCGCGCTCGTACTGCTGTTCGCCGTCGGTGCCGCGCAGGGTGTCGTCGTGCTGGAGTTCGAGGCCTGCCAGCGCCTGGCCATCGGAGCCGACGAAGCCGAGCAGATTGCCGCCGACGGCTCCGGCCGGATAGGAGCGGATCGCGTACTCATCGGCGGTGATGCCCGGGATGTCGCGGGCCTTGATCGCCTGCCACACCTCCGAGGTGATGCCGTCGGCGACGACGGACCACTGCCGGTCGCCGTGCAGCGTCGGGTAGAGCAGGCCCGGATCGGTGTCGAGCTCTTCGGCCAGCTCCTCGGCAGCGCCCCAGGCGCCGATGACGACCCCCTCGTCGTTCTTGTACTTGCCGACGTTCTGCTGATCGGCGACCAGCCGGTAGCGCATCGCATTGTCGGCCAGCACCGTGCCGTCGGCGGCGAGGATGACGCCGCGGGAGGCCGGCAGGGTCAGTGTCACGAGCCGCGAGTCGAGAGCCCGTTCGGCCAACTGCCGCGGATCCATGCCCTGGATGTAGAACAGCTTGCCGGTGATGACGACGATGAGGAGCACTGCCAGGACCGCAAGGACCTTCATCCGCTTGCGCGGGTCCGCCACCCGCACTGCGCCGGTCGCAGTCATATGGCGTTTCGTCGACGCTGTCGGCTTCGTCTGCCGCTTCTTCGCGGTCGTCGGGCGGGCAGCCTGAGCGGTCTTCGTCTGCTTCTGGGCCGAGGTGCGGCGCGTCGTCGATGTCGTAGCGGCGCCTCCCCGCCGGGCGCGGGGGCTGGAGGACGCGCTGCTCGGACGCGTGGCGCTGCTGCGCTTGGCGGCAGTCGGGGTGCGCTTGCCGGTTGCGGCGGACCGCCGTCTGTTCGAGCCCGTGCGCTGCGCCGGGGCGGGTCGACGATGGGAGGTGCCGCTGCACGTGGAGGTCTTCCGCTGCTGTGGCTTTCCCATTGCGTCTGCTCCCCTGGTGTCCGGTGGTGTGCTGCTCGGCCTGCTGTGCGGCGGCCTCACCGATCACCGGTTCCGGTGTCAGCGGGGGACGGTGAGCTGCGGTGGGCTGAGTTCCTCTGAGCCGGAGTCTCCGACTGCTGGAAGCTTCTCCTCCGATCGTAGGTTCGGGCGGACGGCATCACGGGTATCGGCACGCGGGCCCGGCACCTTTTCTGCTGAGCCTTCCCTGAGAGCCGGCACTTCACCGGATTCGATGATGCTGCCGTCGGACAGCCGCAGGTACTTCACCTGGGCAGGCTGCTTCATGCCCATCTCCTCGGCCGCGGAGGTGATCGCCTGCGGGCTTCCCCGGTAGGAGATGTCCTCGGTCAGCCGGTCGCGTTCGCTGTGCAGCTGCCGCTGTTCGGCGGTGAGCTTCTCCACCTGGAAGGAGCTGTGGGAGATGAAGATGTTGAGCAGCAGCACGGCGACCACCCCAAGCAGCAGCACGCCGAGGAAGGCGAGACTGAGCGGCGTGCGGCGGGCGGCCAGGCCCGGCACGATGAGTTTGAGCCGAGCGGCCTCACCGCGGGTCAGCGGGGCGCTCAGCGAGCGTGAAGCACGGGATGCGGCGGACGATGTGACGGCGCGGGCTGCGGAGCTCATGCGGAACGGTCACCTTTCATCTGCGATGCGGCTGTCGGCTTGTGGTCGTGTTCATGTGTGCGGCTGCAGGGCTGCCGGGTCTTCTGCACGGCCCGCAGACGCACGGAGGCGGCGCGCGGATTGCGTTCGATCTCTGCTGCAGGGGCCTTCTCGGCTCCGCGGGTCAGCGGCGCGAGCCAGGGCTGAAGCTCCGGCGGGACGATGGGCAGGTCGGCTGGGGCCTGGCTTTCGAGACCAGCTCGGAAGGCCCGCTTGACGATCGAGTCCTCCAGCGACTGATAGGACTCGACGGCTACGACCCCGCCGGTGTGCACAGCGGTGAGCGCCTGGTCGAGGGCCGAGCGGAGGATGTCGAGTTCGGCGTTGACCTCGATGCGCAGCGCCTGGAAGGTGCGCTTGGCCGGGTGTGAGCGCTGGCGCTGGCCGGCCGGCTGCGGGATGACGCGCTGGAGCATCGCCACGAGCTGATCCGAGGTCTCCCACGGGGTCTGCTCGCGGTCGGCGACGATGACGCGGGCGATCTTGCGGGCGTAGCGCTCCTCGCCGTAGTCGCGCAGGATGCGGGTGAGCTCGGCCTCGGAATAGGTGTTGAGCACCTCGGCGGCGGTGAGCGCATCGCCGGGGTCCATCCGCATGTCCAGCGGTGCGGAGCGGGCGTAGCTGAAGCCGCGGACATCCTCATCGAGGTGCATCGAGGAGACACCGAGGTCGAAGAGCACGCCGGAGACGGACTCGCAGCCGGCGCGGTCGAGGACGGCGGCCATCTCATCGTCGGTGGCGTGGAAGGACTGGAAGCGCTCACCGTATCCGGCCAGTCGTTCGCCGGCGATCTCCAGCGCGTTCGGATCGCGGTCGATGCCGATGAGCCGCACGGTGGGAAACGCCTCCAGGATGCCTGCGCTGTGCCCACCGGCACCGAGGGTGGCGTCGACGATGACGGGAGCGGTGCCCTCCGCCTCGGCTGCGGCGACTCCATGACCGAGGAGTTCGACGCAGCGTTCGAGCAGGACGGGGGTGTGCGGTGCCTGTGCCATGTCTCCTCCTCTCGTCTGACTGCCGAATGCTGGAAGCCGGAATCTGCTGCCGGTCGTGTGCATGATGCGGGCGGCGGGTGCCGCTGGAACCAGAACCTCGACCGCCTGTGCCCTGCCACCGGGGAAGTGCGTCAGGACCGGAGGGCTTTGAAACCGGGGAAGTATCTCAAAACCACCAGGCGGGCGAGGATCTGAAGCCCAGCGACTAGATCACACCGGGAATCACCTCGTCGGACCGATCGGCGAAGCCCTGCTCGGTCTCCTCCAGGTAGGTCTCCCATGTCGGTGCATCCCAGATCTCTGCACGGTTGCCCATGCCGATGACCGCGATGTCGCGGCCGAGGCCGGCATAGCGCCGCAGGATCTGCGGAACGGTGATGCGCCCCTGCTTATCCGGTTGTTCTGCGGAGGCTCCGGAGAGGAAGACGCGCAGGTAGTCCCGCGCTTCCTTGCTCGTCATCGGCGCCGCTCGCATCTGCTCGTGGACGGTCTCGAACTCCCGCGTGGAGAACAGGGTGAGGCAGCGTTCCTGGCCGCGGGTGAGAACGAGACCGTTCTCAAGCTCATTGCGAAACTTCGCAGGCAGGATGAGTCGACCTTTGTCGTCGAGGCGCAGATAGTGCGTCCCCAAGAACATGTCGCCCACCCCTTTCGAAACCACCCGGTTCCGATAGCCACCACTGTACTCCACTTCCCCCCACCTTTTCCATAGATTTGACTGCAGTTCACGAGTTTTCTGACGTTTTCGCAGGTCAGATAGGTGGTGGAAAGTGGGGTTTTTGGGCACGAATCGGGGTTATGCAGGTCGTTTCAGGCCTGCTGAGCCGGGTTATCGGCCGCTGCCGAGGCGGTTGTCGCCGGGTTTCGGGCCGAAACGGGGGCGCAGTGGCGGGAAGTGGGGTGACCGGTGGTGGGAAGTGGTGGAGACCGGTGGACAGGCCGGTGAAGTGGAGACGAGCCGCCTCCTTGGGAGAGAATGGAGCCTATGAGCAATCCAAGCGATCCACAGCAGCCGCTCACCCGCCGCCAAGCGCGCGAGGCCGGCTACCCGAGCCCACAGCCGCAGCAGTCCTCCCACACCGCACCGCTGATCGGCTCGCAGCAGAGCCATGCCCAGGCGGCATTCGCCGGCGGTCGGCAGGCTGAGCCGGCGGCCGCACAGGGTGTGGATCCGCGCATCCAGCATGTGCAGCGGATCGCTGAGAACGCCCGCCATGCGATGAATGCGGTGCTCGACGGCAAGGACCGCGTCGTGCAGATCGCGCTCATCACGCTGCTGGCCGGCGGCCATCTGCTGCTCGAAGATGTGCCCGGCGTGGGCAAGACGCTGCTGGCGAAGTCACTCGGCCGGGTGGTCGACGGCTCGGTCAAGCGCATCCAGTTCACCCCGGACCTGCTGCCCAGCGATGTCCTCGGCGTCAACCTGTTCAATCAGGAGTCCCGCCACTTCGAGTTCCGGCCCGGCCCGGTGTTCGCCAATATCGTCATCGCTGACGAGATCAACCGCGCCTCGCCCAAGACCCAGTCGGCGATGCTGGAGTGCATGGCCGAATCGCAGACGAGCATCGACGGCACCACCTACTCGCTGCCGGCGCCGTTCATGGTCGTCGCCACGCAGAACCCCATCGACATGGAGGGCACCTACTCACTGCCGGAGGCCCAGCGCGACCGCTTCACCGCCCGCGTCTCGATCGGCTACCCGGATCAGCGCTCGGAGATCGAGATGCTCGATCATCACGTCGACCACGACCCGCTCGCAAAGCTGCCGGCGGTCACCTCGCTCGATGAGATCTTGCAGGCCCGCGAGATCGTCCGCCACATCCCGGCCACCCACGAGCTGCGCACCTATATCGTCGCGCTGCTCGAAGCCACCCGCCGCGACCCGGCCGTTGCGCTCGGCGCCTCCCCGCGCGGCGGTGTGCAGCTGCTGCGAGCGGCCAAGGCCCACGCGGTGCTGCACGGCCGCGGCTACGTCACTCCGGCCGATGTGCAGGCACTGGCCGTCGACGTGCTCGCCCACCGGATCATCACCCATGAGGGCGAGGACCATGAGCATGCAGCGGAGATCATCCGGGCGACGCTGAGCCGTACGCCCGTGCGCTCATGAGGCTCACCACCTCCGGGTTCGTCTTCCTCGTCGCCGGCATCGCGCTCATCATCGCCGCCTACCGGTTCTCCCTGCCAGGACTGCTGCCGGCCGGGATCCTGCTCATCGGCCTCGTCGCCCTCAGCCTGCTGCTGGCGATCATCACGAGCCGGCGGATGGATGTGCGGATGTCCGCTGCCGTGCGCAGCGTCGATTCCACCCCCGTCGCCGAGCTGGGCCGCCCGCTGCTGCTGCGCGCCGCCCTCCGCAACCGCACGCCGCTGCCGATCGGTCCCTTCAGCGTCGACATCACCTTCCGGCCGGGGCTCGGCGAGGAACAGGGCGTGCGTGTGCCGGGCATCGGCGCCCTGGCGGCGGTCACAGTCGAAGCCGAATGCGTTCCCACCCACCGCGGCATGAGCGGCGTCAACACCGTGGCCGTGTCCTTCGAAGGTCCCTTCTCACTGACTGCGGTCTCCCATACAGTGCTGCGCGGCTATGAGATCGCCGTCGCTCCGCGCCTGGAGCAGATGCCGCGTCCGCCCAAGGCCGGGCTCGCCCAGCCGATGGCCGACACCTCGCGTTCGATGCGCGGCGGCACGAGCCGCGACTTCGACACCCGCGAATACGTCCCCGGCGACGATCTGCGCCATATCCATTGGACCTCAACGGCCCGCCACGATGAGCTCATGGTCCGGCACGAAGCCGAGGAGGAGCACCCCTTCGCGGTGTTGCTGCTCGATACCGCCGGTGCCGGTGCGCATCCCGATCCGGCCGCCGAGGTGCTCATCTCGACGGTCCAGTCCCTGGCTGCGGTGTATCTGAGTTCCGGCTATGAGGTGCTGTGCGCCGTCGACGGCCAGCTGCACCCGGTGCGCGATTCCCGCGCGGCCGAACGGCTGCGGCTGCTGCTGGCCGGCTATGAGACCGGCGGCACGACCCTGCCGACCTCACTGCGCGGTGTCTCCGGCGCCGCGGACATCGCCGTCTGCGCGATGACCGCGGAGCGGGCAGCGGAGCTGGAGGCGGCGCTGCCCCGCGGGACTCGCAGGCGCCGGCTCATCGCTGCTGATCTCGACCTCTCCGGCGAGGGCGTCGACGGTGTCTTCGCAGCAGACCAGCAGATCCCGCAGCAATGGAAGCGACTGGGAAGGAGGCGCCGATGAGTTCGCGTCTGTGGATCAGCACCCTGGCCGTCATCGTCTCGATGTCGCTGCTCGCCGTGGCGATGTCGAGCATCTTCAGCGACGTCCAGTGGCTGCCTCCGGTCCTCTTCACTGTCGTCGTCGTTGCGCTCTCCGGTGCGCTGCTGCGTCTGAGCGCCCGCATCCAGGCATCTGGCCTGACGGTTCTGCTGCAGCTGGTCATCGGCATCATCACCGTGCTGATTCTGTGCGTGCCGGAGACCCTGGCCTTCGGGATCGTCCCGACGCCGGACTCTGTGCTGCAGATGTTCTCCCAGCTCAGCAGCGGCATCGACGATATGTACAAGGTCATCCCGCCGGCGGAGTCGACCCGCGGCTTCACCACCATCCTCGTGGTGGGCTTCGGCCTCATCACAATGCTCATCGACGGGCTGGTGCAGGACCTGAATGTGCCCAAGATCGCCGGAGTGCTGCTGCTGCTCGTCTACTGCATTCCGGTGTTCCTGGCTCCCAGTGAGCTGCGCTGGTGGCACTTCGCCGCCGTCGGCGGTGCCTTCATCGTGCTCATGCTCACCCCCTACTTCCAGCAGGCGGAGTCTCTCGGTCCGCTGCCGCCGCTGCTGGCCGGCGGCCTGGCCCTGCTGTTGGGCGTCGGCCTCCCGGTGCTGCTGCCCGATGTCTCCGTCCGCCCGCCGCGCCAGCCCCAGCAGGCCGACATCACCGTCGTCAACCCGTTCCTCGATCTGCGCAGCAACCTCGAAGAGCAGAGCGACGACCCGGTGTTCGCCTACAGCAGCACCGACCCGCTGCAGCCGCCCATCCGGCTGACCTCGGTCTCGGAGTTCGACGGGCAGACGTGGCAGCCGGCGGAGTTCGACATCGATCCCTTCGCCATCGCCGTCGACGGACTGCCGAACCCGCCGGGGGTGAGCACCGATACGACGACCACCGAGCAGACGATGAGCGTCAACGTGGGCGGTTTCGACCAGGCCTATCTGCCGGCGCCCTACGCCCCTTCGCAGATCGACGGGGTCTCCCGCCGCTGGATCTACGACTCCGCCACGCTCACGATCGTCGGCAATGGCGAGATCGCAGCTGAACAGGAGTACACCGCCACCTACACCTCGGTCGAGCCGACCGCCGAGGAGCTCTCAGCCGCACGCCCGGTCTCCGCTGGGCAGTTCGCTGACACTCTCGCGCTGCCCGAGGACATGCCGGCCGTCGTCAGCGACACCGCCGATGAGGTCACCTCTGGAGCACAGAACCCCTGGGAGCAGGCGGTCATGCTGCAGGAGTACTTCCACTCCGACGCCTTCGAGTACTCCCTCGACGCTCCCGAGGAGGCCTCCAGCGATGCGATCGCCGACTTCCTCGATGAGAAGTCCGGCTACTGTGTGCAGTTCTCCGGTGCGATGACCGCGATGTCGCGCTCGCTCGGCATCCCCGCCCGCATCGCCGTCGGCTTCGCCCCAGGTGAGGAGACCGGCGAGAACGCCTATGAGGTGGCGATGTCGGATGCCCATGCCTGGCCGGAGCTGTACTTCGACGGCGTCGGCTGGGTGCGCTTCGAACCGACGCCGGGAGGCCCCGCCGGCGCTCCCCCGCCGTGGTCGCAGACCGGTGGCGCCGAGCCGGAGGGCGAGCCGACCGAGGAGCCGACGGAGGAGGCCAGCGCTGAACCCAGCGAGGAGCCCACAGGCGAGGACGCCGCACCGGAGGAGGAAGAGGACGAGGACACCACAGCCGCCGACACCGAGGCGGAGTCCGCTCCCCGGTGGTGGATTCCGGTGGCCGTGCTCGCAGTGCTGCTGCTTGCTGCAGCTCCTGCGCTCGTGCGCATCGTCCAGCGCCGCAAGCGGATGCGCGAACCGATCGAGCCCGAGGCGGTGTGGGAGGAGATCTTCGCCCTCGGCATCGACTACGGGCAGGCTCCGGCCGCCTCGGTGCCGGCACGCCAGCACCTTGATGAGCTGCGGGATGCCATCACCGCCGAGGTCTCAGGCACCGACGCCGATTACCTGCCGGGTGTCTTCGACGACCTCGGCGAGGCGATCGACCAAGCGCGGTATCTCGACCGCTCGCGCAGCGATCTGCAGCACGCTGCTCCCCTGGTCGACAAGACCGGTGTCGATGAGGCGGTCGAAGCGCTGCGCAAGCACTATGACGGCGCGGGCTCCCGCGGCGCGTCACTGCGCGCACGGCTGTGGCCGGCCAGCGTGTTCCGCCGTCGCTGAGGCATCCAGGGCTCAGCCGTGCCAGCCGCTGCGAATGCGCTGCGCTGGCACGGCTGATGTCGCTCAGGACTGCCATCGGCCAGAGCCGCACCGGCCGGAGCCCCACCAGCCGGAGCGGTGCGCAGGGTGGCTGCCGGATAGGAACAGCGCGCATGCGACCGCCGGATGGGGAAGAGCGCGCATACGGCCGCCGGATGAATGGGAAGATCCCGCCGGCGCAGTGCCGAACGGGATCTGATGTCTGCTGAGTCTGTGCAGGTGGGGTGCGGTCATTCGCCGCGGCGGCGCTTCTCCCAGCGGTCTTCGAGCCGATCCATGAAGCCGCTCGAGGACGATGCGCTGCCGGCTGCGGCTTTGGCAGTGGGGGCCTTCGTGCCGCTCGTGGCCGGTGCGCTCTCCGAGCTGCCGTTGATCGCCCAGTATCCGCCGGCCACCATGACCGCGAATCCGATGACGCCGCCGATGGCGCCGAAGGGCATACCGAAGAAGTAGATGGAGGCGATGGTGATGGCAATGCCTGCCAGCAGGCCGAGCACGCCGATGACGAACCGCTTGGCCGACAGGGAGCCGCCGCCGGTCTGACGCGGCTGCGAGATGTTCTGGGCAAAGCGGGGATCTTCACTGCGCAGCTGCTGCTCAAGCTGATCCAGTAGCTGCTGTTCGTGTTCTGAGAGTGGCATATGTGCCCCCTTCACCTGCGCGCTCGAAAAGACGTATCTCAATGATAGTCTGCCCGGGCGGTTTCAGCATCTCGATTCTGGGGCTGCGCCGAGACTCTGACCAGGTTCACAGCCCGTACGAGGCTCCGCTTCCGATTATGAACGATCCTGGCCCGAGGTGCGCCGCGGTTCCAGCAAGGACGCCTGTCCGATGACGGCGTTGCCGAACTTCCGGCGGACTTCGTCGAGGGCCACCTCGGCGTCACGCGGCGACCGCTCCGGCTCGTCGAGTGTGGCCTGGCGCCCGGCAGCATCGCGGTCGACGACATCGGCGGCCCGCAGCCCGAGCAGGCGCACCGGTTCGCGGTGTTCGGCCATCAGCCGCCGCAGCAGCGGCAGCAGCGCCGCATGGATCTCCGCTGCCACATCGGTGGGCGCCGGCAGCGTCGTCTGCCGGCTGAAGGTGCGGAAGTCGTGCAGCCGGAACTTCAGCCCGACCGTCCCGGCGACGATCTCCTCGCTGCGCAGTCGGGCAGCGACCGCATTGGCCAGCCGCAGCAGTTCGCGCTCCAGCTGGCCGGGATCGGCGATGTCCGCAGGGAAGGTGTTCTCCGCGCTGACGGTGTGCTCCTTGGCGGTGTCATGGATCGTGCGGGTGTCGATGCCGCGGGCGAAGCCGTGGACCGTCGTCCCGAAGGAGCCGAGCGTGTGGGCCGCCCAGTCAGCGTCCGCCTCAGCGAGCTGTCCGATGGTCGTGATGCCGTAGCGGCGCAGCGTCTCCTGCAGCTTCGCCCCGACCCCCGGCAGCGCCTCGATGGGCATCGGCGACAGAAACTCCTGGGTGCGGGCCACCGGCACGACGAGGAGCCCATCGGGTTTGGCGCGCGCGGAGGCGAGCTTGGCGACCACCATCGTGGAAGCCACACCGATCGAGGCCGTCAGCCCGGTCCGCTCGGTGATGGCCGCCCGCAGACCGGCGGCGATCTCCGCGGGCCGGCCCAGGCGCCGGAGGGCTGAAGTGACATCGACATAGCCTTCATCGACGCTGACCTTGCTGAAGTCCTCGGTGACCTCGGCGATGATGTCGAAGACCTGACGGGAGTAGTGCGAATAGGCACCCCGCGATGGCGGGATGACGGTGGCCTGCGGGCACAGCTGGATCGCCCGCGACATCGGCATCGCCGCATGGACGCCGTATTCGCGTGCCTCATAGCTGGCCGAGACGCACACTCCGCGTCCGGCGCGCCCGCCGACGATGACCGGGGTGCCGCGCAGCTCCGGGCGGGTGAGCAGCTCAACGGAGACGAAGAACGCATCCATGTCCAGGTGTAGCATCGTGCAGCCGGTGTCGTCGGTGCCGAGCGCGGACAGGTCGCCGCCGGAGCGGGCAAGCTGCTTTCGACTCATCTCTCTCCCGGGCGCTAGTCTTGAAGCATGATACATCGCACTGCTCTGACGACTTCGGCGCTGGCCGTCTCCGCTGCGCTCATCCTGTCCGGCTGCACCGGGGACGATGCTCCCGAATCCGAGGAGTCGACGGCTGCCGAAACCGCCGCTGCCGAGGACGAGGAGACCCAGGACGCTGACGGCGCCGATCAGACCGCTTATGGCGAGCTCGTCGAGGGCTTCCCTGAGGTCATCAAGCCGCTGGAGGAAGGCGAGATCGTGTCGTCGACCTTCTCCCCTGCCGCCGACACGGCTGCGGACGAGGAGAAGCCGGACGAGGAGAACCCTGACGAGCAGTCTGAGGCAGCCGCTGATGAGGAGGCCGAGGGCGATGAGAAGTCTGAGGACGATGGCGCCGCCGGTGAACGGGTGAGCGTCTCGCTCGTGCAGCAGAGCCCGCAGTCGGCCGAGGACATCCTGAAGTTCTACACCGATTCGCTCAAGGACGCGGGCTTCGAGACCGTCGGCGATGCGGAGAAGCACGAGGACACCGTCACCCAGGCCTTCCACAACACGGACAACGACCAGACCCTCTCGCTCACCGTCGGCCCGAGCCCGGATGGCGAAGGCGACACTCAGCAGGTCACCCTCGGCGGTGTCGTCGCCCGATGACGACTACCGCTTCCACCGTCGCCGCACTCACGCCGGCTGAGGAGGTCATCGCCGCAGTCGATCGCGTCATCGACGCGCACCTGCAGGCCACGGCCGAGCGCATGGCCGAGACCTCCCCTGTCACCAGCGAGCTCATCGAGCCGATCCGCACCTTCAGCGCCAAGGGCAAGCGGGTGCGCGCGCTCATCGCCTGGTGGGGCTATGAACTGGCCGGCGGCACCGATGCCGCCGCTTCCGGCATCGCCCAGACTGCCGCCGGGGTCGAGATGCTGCACGCCGCAGCGCTCATCCACGACGACATCATCGACGCTTCGGAGACCCGCCGCGGCCAGCCGGCGGTGCACACCGCCTTCCGCGCGATGCACCGTGACCGCAGCTGGTCCGGTGATGCGAAGCTCTTCGGCGATGGTGCGGCGATCATCGCCGGCGACCTGTGCCTGAGCCTGAGCGAGGAGCTCTTCAGCGCCTCAGCTCTGGCGGCCTCGGCCACCGCCGAGGCGGTGCGCCGCCACGACGACTTCCGGCGCGATGTCATGGTCGGCCAGTACCTCGACATCCGGCTGCAGGCCGCACCGGTCACCGGCGCGGAGCTGCTGCCGCGCGCAGAGGAGGTGCTGACCTACAAGTCGGCGAAGTACTCGGTTGAGCAGCCGCTGCTGCTCGGAGCCGCACTCGCTGGTGCCGGGCCTGAGCTGCTGGAGGCGCTCTCGGACTTCGGGCTGCCGCTGGGCCGGGCGTTCCAGCTGCGCGATGATGAGCTCGGCGTCTTCGGTGATCCGGCGCTGACCGGCAAACCGGCCGGCGATGATCTGCGGCAGGGCAAGAAGACCGTGCTCATCGGTCTGACGCTGGCAGCGCTGGCAGACGGCGACGCGCAGGCCGCTGAACAGGCTTCATGGCTCATGCGCCGGCTCGGTCAGCCGGACCTCAGCCTCGAAGAGCTGCAGCAGATGAACGACCTCATCCGCTCCTGCGGTGCACTCCAGCAGTTCGAAGCGGAGATCGACGCACAACTCGACGCCACCCACCGGGGACTCGATGCCCTGGCAGCGCACGGGATCGGCGATGCCGCCCGTCAGCAGCTGGCGCAGTATGCGCTGATGCTCACCCGCCGCTCAGCCTGAGCTGGCCGCGGTCACACCGCAAGGGCCTGGGCGCGGCGCCGGACTTCCTTCTTCGATCCGCTGCGCAACACGTCGATCGGCCGGCCGGGCAGCGTGTCATCGGCGGTGAACAGCCAGGCGATCGCCTCGGCATCGCCGAAGCCGGCATCGGCCAGCAGCACGAGGGTACCGTGCAGATTCTTCACCGGCGCGTCCCCGTCGATGAAGAGCGCTGGAACCTGGAAGACCTTGGGGCTGCCGTGCTTGAATCCGATGAGCGCACGATCCTCGACGAGGCGGCGCACTTTGGAGATGCCCAGCCCGGTCTGCTCGGCGACATCGGGCAGCGGAAGCCACTCCTCGACGAGCGCCAGTGCCTGTGCTTCGTGATCAGGGGCTGCTGTCGGGGACGAGCCGGAATCGGTGTTTGAATCAGTCACATTCCACAGACTAGTACCGACACGCCGTGTCCGCATGCTCACACATCTGCGGCTGTGCAGTCGTTAAGCTGGCATCAGTTGTATCCGCAGCTTGTCTTCCCCCACCAGAACTGCAGGTCGCACATGAACAGGGCATCGCATCGCCCGCCGCACGGACGGGCGCGACAGACCGCGGCTCGGGCTGCCGTCCCGTCGCCG
Source organism: Brevibacterium otitidis (assembly GCF_042429315.1). Classification (NCBI taxonomy): domain Bacteria; kingdom Bacillati; phylum Actinomycetota; class Actinomycetes; order Micrococcales; family Brevibacteriaceae; genus Brevibacterium; species Brevibacterium otitidis. The sequence goes on from NZ_JBHMAU010000133.1 coordinate 85,135, forward strand.
CTGACCGTGGCATCCCACTTCGCATCCCAGCAGGCCGTACAGTACGACCCTGCTGCAGATGAGCGCGCCCGCACCGAGGCAGAGCAGCCCACTCCCAGCGACCCGCAGCTGCAGCCGGGCTTCCGCCCGGCTTTCACCCCGCGTGCCACTCCCCGCCCCCACGGCCGGGCGAGGGTCGATGACCAGCCGGGATTCACCTCGGGAACGGTGAGCGACGCAATTCCCGTCACCCACGGCGGACGCACGTACAAGGTGCGCACCGGCGACACCCTGCTGTCGATCGCCAAACGCCACGGTGTCTCCGCTCCGGCGATCGTCGAGCTCAACGATCTGCGCGGCCGCAGCACGGTGCGCCCGGGCCAGATCCTCTCGCTGCCGGCGAAGAACATCCATCAGCAGCGCACCGCCGGGCACCGCGTGAGCGCTGGGGAGACGCTCGAGGCGATCGCTGAGCGCTATCAGATCTCGGTGCCGGCGCTGCAGGCGGCCAATGCGATGGGCACCTCGACGGTCATCCGCGAAGGCGAGCTGCTGTCGCTGTCCGGTTCGGGAGCGACGTCGAGCCGTGCGCGCTGCAGCGTGCCGGAAGCCGAGCTGCCGCAGTTGCCGGCCGACCACCAGGGCACTCCGTACCCGGCCGAGGTGCTCGCTGCCGCCCGCCACAACAAGTGGCTGCTGCAGCAGCGTCCGGCACTCTCCCGCAGCGACATCACCGCGATGGTCCGCGGCATCGCCGACTACCTCGGCGTCGACGAGGATCTCGCCGCTGCCCTGGCCCAGCAGGAGTCGGGGATGCGCCAGCAGGTCGTCTCGCCGGTCAACGCGATCGGCGTCATGCAGGTGACCCCGCGCGCTGGCGCGTGGGCTGCGGAGCTGCTCGGCGAGCCGATCGACGTCCTCGACACCGCCCAGAACATCCGCGCCGGGCTGGCGATTCTGCGCTGGCTGCTGGCCCACACGGATTCCGAAGCCGAGGCGCTGGCCGGCTACTACCAGGGCCTCGCCTCGGTCTCGGCGCACGGAGCGCACAGTGACACCCGCCGATTCGTCCACAACGTCCAGGTGACCGCCGCACGATTCCGCCGCCAGGAGAACCCATCATGAAGACCCTGCACGATCCGCTGCTCGGCGTCGTCCTCAACGAACGCTACCGCGTCGATTCCGTCGTCGCCCGCGGCGGCATGGCGATGGTCTATCGCGGCACTGACCTGCGGCTCGACCGCGAAGTCGCGCTCAAGGTCATGCATCAGCATCTGCTCGACGACGAGACCTTCGTCGAGCGCTTCCGCCGCGAGGCCATCCACGCCGCACGCCTGAGCCACCCCAACCTCATCGCCGTGCACGACCAGGGCTCCGACGGCCAAGCCGTCTACCTCGTCATGGACTATCTGGAGTCGGTGACGCTGCGCAAGGAGCTCAAGCACCGCGGCAGCCTCACCCCGCGCCAGGCGATCGTCGTCGCCGATGCGATCCTGGCTGCGCTCGAAGCCGTCCACGGCTCCGGCATCATCCACCGCGATCTCAAGCCCGACAATGTGCTGCTGGGCACCGATGGGCAGATCAAGCTCGCCGATTTCGGGCTCGCCCGCGCCGTCAGCACCTCGACGACGACGAAGACCCTCATCGGCACCGTCGGCTATGTCGCCCCTGAGCTCGTCACCCGCGCCGGCGCTGATGAGCGCACCGATCTGTACACGGTCGGCATCATGCTCTACGAGATGCTCACCGGCAGCCAGCCCTACACCGATGATGTGCCGATCCAGGTCGCCTACCGGCATGTCCACGACACCGTGCCCGCACCCTCCGAAGCGGTCCCCGGGATCAGCCCGACCCTCGATGCGATCGTGCTGTGGGCGACGTCCCGCAAGCCCGAGGACCGGCCTGCCGATGCCGCTGAGCTGCGCCTGGCGCTGGCTGAGGCCCGCACCCAGCTGAGCGAGGCCGAGCTCGACCTGGCTGAGGGCAGCGGCGCCGCCGCACCGGATGCTCCTGTGCTCACCGCCACCATCACGATCGACGACGGTGATCCCGCCGAGCCCCGCATCAAGGAACCCAAGGCGCGTACCGATGAGATCCCGTACCTGGCCGATGATGAGGATGACGCCTCCGCGCCAGCCTCCGCACCGCTGGCCCCGGCCGCGCTGGCCGCTGCCGGTGCCTCTGGAGCTGCATCGGCACCGCAGTCGTCCCGCCGCCGGCGCCGCCGCACCCGCACGGTGCTCGGACTCACGGCGGCAGCCGCGATCATCGCGCTCACCAGCTGGGGTGCGGTCGCTGCGTTCGACACCACCACCGAGGTGCCGGCTGCCGTGGCAGGTCAGGAGCAGGCCGATGTGGTGTCGGCGCTCAAGACCGCCGGCCTGGCTCCGGCAACCCGCGAGGAGTTCAGCACGAGCGTGCCGGCCGGCAAGGTGATCGGCACCGATCCGGCTGCTGGCACCGAGCTGGACAAGGATTCCGTCGTCACCGTCATCGTGTCGAAGGGCGAGGAGCTCTTCGCCGCTCCCGATGTCTCGAAGATGACCGAGAGCGAAGCCCGCTCAGCGATCGAAGGCGCCTCCCTGCAGGTGGGCTCGGTCGACCGTGAGTACTCCGATTCCGTGCCGGACGGCACCGTCATCTCGCAGTCCCTGCAGGAGGGCGAAGAGGTCTCGAAGGGCACCGAAGTGGATCTCGTCGTCTCCAAGGGCGTCGAACCGCTCGTCATCCCGGATCTCACCGGCGTGTCCTATGAGGCCGCCTACGGCCGTCTGGCGCGGATGGGTCTGCGGATCGCCCGCGATGACGTCTACAGCGAGAACACCCCCAAGGGCAAGGTGGTCGCACACTATCCGAAGGCCGCCGAGCAGAAGGAGGCCGGCTCCCTCGTCATCCTCAAAGTGTCGAAGGGCAAGGAGCCCAAGGACGAGAAGAAGGATGATGAGAAGTCCGAGGAGAAGAAGGACGACAACAAGGACGAGAACAAGGACGACTGAGCAGACACACAGAGAGCGCCGGGGCTGCTGCACGATCAGCAGCCCCGGCGCTCTCAGCGTCTGTACGGGCTTCTCCCCTGCTCCGGTGCGGGCTTCTGCCGCCGGTCACGCAGCCGGGCGGCTGGTGCGGCGCCCGCTCACAGCAGGCTGACGAGCACCTCGGCGGCGGTGTCGACATCGGCAGGTGAGACATCGCGGTGGGTGACGAGCCGGACGCTGCGCTCATCCATGACGGACACGCGCACCCCCTTCTCAGCGGCCTTGGCGGCGAACGCCTCACCGTCATCGGCTATCCCGCTCAGGTCGAGGAACACGATGTTCGTCTCTACCAACTCGGGGTCGACGATGCCCGGGCGGGTTGCTGCCAGCGCATCGGCCAGCTGCCGGGCGTGGGCGTTGTCAGCGGCGAGTCCGGCGAGATTGTGGTCGAGGGCGTGCAGTCCTCCAGCGGCGAGGATGCCGGCCTGGCGCATGCCGCCGCCATAGCGTTTGCGCAGTAGGCGGGCCTTCTCGATGATCTCAGCGCTGCCGGCGAGCACGCTGCCGACCGGTGCGCCGAGGCCCTTCGACAGGCACAGCGAGACGGTGTCGGCCTGGCGGCCGTACTCCTCAGCGGAGATGCCGGTGGCGGCACAGGCGTTGAGCAGCCGGGCACCGTCCATGTGCACGGCCACGCCTGCGGCGGCAGTCTCCCGGCGCAGGGTGCGCAGCTCATCGATGTCGGCGATGCGTCCACCGCCGAAGTTGTGGGTGTTCTCCACGGCGATCGCAGCGGTGCCGACCTGATGGTAGCCGCGCGGACGGCTCATGAGGGCCAGCGCGTCAGCGGCAGTGAAGGTGCCGTCAGGCGATACCCAGGTGCGAGAGGTGACCCCGGCCAGTGCGGCATGGCCGCCAGCTTCGGCACGCAGCACATGGGCTCGCGATTCGGCGATGAGCTCCCAGCCGGGGGCGACGAGTGCAGCGACGCCGAGCATGTTCGTCATCGATCCCGACGGGCAGAAGATCGCGTCCTCATGGCCGAGCAGAGCGGCGCAGCGGGATTCGAGTTCGTTGATCGTCGGGTCCTCGCCGTAGACGTCGTCGCCGACCTCGGCGTTGAGCATCGCCTCGCGCATCGCGGCATCGGGGCGGGTGACGGTATCAGAGCGCAGATCGATCATGATGAGAACTCCTCAGCTCGTGATGGGTGTGCAGCCCTCGGGCGGCTGCCCAGCTGTGGGGCGGCAGGTGCCGCCGTGATGGCTCAGCCGTGCTCCAGCTGGTGCTTGGTGAGGTATTCGGCGACCTGGAATGCCATCTCCAGCGACTGGTCGTGGTTGAGGCGCGGGTCGACGAGCGTCTCATAGCGGCGGCGCAGACCCTCGTCGTCGATCTCGCTGGCACCGCCGAGCACCTCAGTGACATCGTCGCCGGTCAGCTCGATGTGCAGTCCGCCGGGAATGGTGCCGGCGTCGTAGTGGGCGTCGAAGAAGCCGGCGACCTCAGCCATGACATCCTCGAAGCGGCGAGTCTTGTAGCCGGTGTTCGAGGTGATGGTGTTGCCGTGCATCGGATCGCACACCCACGTGAGGTGCGGCAGCTGATCGCCGATCTGGTCGAGCAGCTTGGGCAGGCGCTCGCGGATCTTCTCCGCGCCCATCCGGGTGATGAAGGTCAGACGGCCGGGCTCAGCCTGCGGGTCGAGCTTCTCAGCCAGACCCATGGCCTCATCGTAGGTGGCGTTGGGCCCGAGCTTGACACCGATCGGATTCCGCACCCGGGAGAGGAAGTCGACGTGGGCTGAGTCGAGCTGCCGGGTCCGCTCCCCGATCCACAGGAAGTGCGCTGAGACGTCGTAGGGATCGCCAGTGCGGGAGTCGATGCGGGTCAGCGCCCGCTCGTACTCGAGCAGCAGCGCCTCGTGGGCGGAGAAGAACTCAACGGACTTGAGGCTGTCGAAGTCCGCACCGCAGGCGGCCATGAACTTCAGCGCCCGGTCGATCTCGCGCGCCATCTGCTCGTAGCGGTGGTAGTTGGGGTTCGAGCCGAGGAAGCCGCGGTTCCAGTCGTGGACCAGGCGCAGATCGGCGAAGCCGCCGGTGGTGAACGCCCGAATGAGGTTGAGCGTCGACGAGGAGACATTGTAGGCCTGCAGCAGACGGTTGGGGTCGTGGTGGCGGGCTTCGGGGGTGAACTCGAAGCTGTTGACGATATCGCCGCGGTAGCTCGGCAGCTCCACGCCCTCACGCGCCTCGGTGTCGGAGGAGCGCGGCTTGGCGAACTGACCGGCCATCCGGCCGATCTTCACCACCGGCAGGGAGCCGCCGTAGGTGAGCACGGCAGCCATCTGCAGCACCGTCTGCACGCGGCGGCGGATCCGGTCGGCGTCAGCATCAGCGAAGGATTCGGCGCAGTCGCCGCCGGCCAGCACGAACGCTTCACCGCGGCTGGCCGCGGCGATGCGGTCGGTGAGCTTGTCCGCCTCGCCGGCGAAGATGAGGGGCGGCACCGAACGCAGCCGGTCGAGAACGGCAGCGAGTTCCTCTGCGTCCTCATAGGTCGGCTGCTGAAGAGGCGACATCGAACGCCATGCGTCGAGGCCCTTGATGGTCTCTTCGCTGGCTTCTGCCTGTCCGGCGGCCTGGTAGACACGGCTGATGTTCACAGTGCTGGTTCCTTCAGTCGATGGGAATGCCGACGCGCACATGTTCTCATGCCCGCGGCGACACAGGGCACAGGTGTCCGGTGACCGAACGGTGAGGTGAGCGCGGCTCAGCTCTCGCCTTCGAAGTCCTCCGGCGAGACATGGTCGAGGAAGTCCCGAAACTGTGCGACTTCCTCTTCGTCCGCCTCGGGGGCTTCGATGCCGTTCTCCTCGATGAGCTGCTCATCGGCAAGCACCGGGCATTCGGCGATGAGCGCCATCGCAACAGCGTCCGAGGGCCGGGCGGAGATGGTCTTGCCGTCCGAGGTGTGCAGTTCGGCCAGGAAGGTGTGGTTCTCCTTGCCGGTGATGACGACCTCGGTCAGTTCGGCTCCATAGGCTTCGAGGATGTCGAGCATGAGGTGGTGGCTCAGCGGCCGCGGCGGTGTCAGACCGCGCTGGGCGATCCCGATCGCATTGGCCTCCGCCGTGCCGATCCAGATCGGCAGATAGCGCGGCTGGTAGAGCGCCTTGAGCAGCAGAATCGGCTGATTGGCGGGCAACTCGATCCGCACCCCGACGACTTCGACTCTGACGTAGGCCATCGAGCTCAGCTGCTGCGAGGACGCTGCTGGAAGATCATCCGGAACTTCCCGATCTGCACGTCTGCGCCGTTCTGCAGTTCGATCGAATCGATGAGCTGGCGACCGACATAGGTGCCGTTGAGCGAGCCCGTGTCACGCAGCGTGAATCCGCTGGGTGTGCGCACGAACTCCGCGTGCTTGCGGGACACGGTCACATCGTCGAGGAAGATGTCGGCGTTCGGGCTGCGGCCGACGGTCACGACATCGGTGTCGAGCAGGATCTGCGCGCCGGCATCCGGGCCGGAGACGACGATGAGCAGCGCATCGGTGTCATGCAGCTGGTTGAGGTCGGCCACCGGGTGGATCTCACCGGTGCGCGGATCGAGGATCGTGGGAACCGGCTGGTCCTGGCCGCTGCCGGGCTGGCTGCCGTAGGCGTTCGGCGAACCCTGCGTGCCGGCTTCCGGCTGTCCCTGCTGCTTCGAGCCGTAACCCTGAGGCTGGGATCCGAACTGCTGCTGGGGCTGAGAGCCGTACTGCTGGGCGTCATAGCCCTGCGGCTGGGAGCCGTACTGCGGCTGCGAACCGTACTGCTGGGCGTCGTAGCCCTGCGGCTGCGAACCGTACTGCGGCTGCTGCGGCTGACCGTAGCTCTGCGGCTGAGCGTACTGCTGCGCGCCGCTCGGACCGCTGCCGTACTGCTTCTGCCTGTCGTAGCCGGGCGCCGGCGCTGCGGGATCGGTCTGTTGGTGTCCGGCGGCGGGCGCGCCAGCGCCGGATTCAGGGGTCTCGCCGGTGTGATAAGGGAACACACGCGCTTCGCGGAAGGACTCGTTGCCGCCGTCGTGCGGCGTCTGGCCCGCTCCGTCTTGCGGGTAGTTCTGCTGGGACATCAGGCTCCCTCGCTTTCCACTGCTGCAGCATACGCGTCTGCATCCATGAGCGTATCAATCTCACTCGGGTCACTCAGCTCCACATCGAGCAGCCACCCCTCACCGTACGGATCGGAGTTGATGACCTCTGGCGCATCTTCCAGAGACTCGTTGACGGCGATGACCTCACCGCTGACCGGAGAGATGATATCGGAAACGCTCTTGGTGCTCTCGACCTCGCCGCACATCTCGCCGGCCGTGACCGTGTCGCCCACCGCAGGAAGGTCGACGAACACAACATCGCCGAGCTGATCCTGCGCGAAGTCGGAGACACCCACACGCACGACGGCGCCCTCACGCGCCTCCGTGACCCATTCGTGGTCACTCGAATACCGCAGTGAGGCTGGGAAGGTCAGGTCGGGCATAGTGTCTCCTGCTCATCGTTGTGGTCTTCCCAGCATAACGGGTCGACGGAATGAAGATAACACTGATGCAGCGGCATTGACATCCGGCTCCGCGAACTGTGCCCGAACTCAGCCGCTGCCCAGCTGCGGAACGACGCTGTCGATGTCGAGGCTGGTCTTCTGGTCGATGAGCATGGAGCCGCCGCGCTTGTCGATCGTGTCGTAGATTCCGCCGGGAATCCGCAGCGCTGTGTCGATCGTGTCCGGCTGGCCGATCGCCCGCACCTGAATCGGCAGATCGATGGCCACGCCTTCGATCTCCAGCCCTCCGGTGGGGGTGTCGGTGAAGTATGTGGAGACGACCACCCGGTGCCCGTTGATCTCGATCGCCTCGGCGCCGGCATCGCGCAGCTCCTGGACGAGGGTGACGAGATTGGACGCCTTCAGCTGGCCGGGCTCTGCGGTGATCGTCGCCTCAACGCCCGGACCGGTGACCGGAACCGTGCCGGTGATGATCTGCATCGACCGGGCCCGCTCGTCCGCCTGCTTCTGCGCAGCCTCCTGCTGGTTGGTCGACGAGCGCAGCTCCTCCTCATCGTCCCGCAGCGAAGCGGACTCCTGCTCCAGACGCTGATTGCGGGAGTCGACATCACCGAGGATGCGGATGAGCTCAGGTTCGGACAGCTGCGAGAACCCGGCGTCGTCGGTCTGCTGCAGCTGGGCGACGAAGGCGAACCCAAGCAGCGCGCACAGCGCACCGGCCAGCAGCTGCGAGCGGCTGGCCCGGAACTGCAGTGCGCGGCGCAGCCGGCTGAGGGAATCGCGCCGGGAGCCCGCCTGCTCCGGCTCGGGATTCGGTCCGGGCAGCTGCGGACCGGATTCGGTGCCCTGCGCGCCCTCGTCCGCCGCTCCCGAGGTGTCCACCCTCGCCGAGGCGTCGCCCGCCTCGGGACCGGTGCTCTCCGCCTCGGGACCGGTGCCGGCCCGCTGCTCACGAGCCAGGGCTTCCCGGCGGGTCATCGGCTGGTCGTCAGAGCTCATGCTCACCTCCTCGCTGCGATCACTCATCGTCTACGCCTTGAACAACTGGCGGCGGATGGCCGCAGCGTTGGTGAAGATGCGGATGCCGAGGACGACGACAACGCCGGTCGACAGCTGCGAGCCGACGCCGAGCTTGTCGCCGAGGAAGACGATGAGCGCGGCGACGAGCGAGTTGGAGAAGAACGAGATGACGAAGACGCGGTCGTCGAAGTTGCCCGAGAGCACAGCCCGCAGACCGCCGGCGAGCGCATCGAGGGCTGCGACCACAGCTATCGGCAGGTACGGCTGGATGACGGCGGGCACTTCGGGATCGAGGACGATCCCGAGGATGATGCCGATGATGAGGCCGATGATCGCGATCACTGTGTCTCCTGAATGTCTGCTGGCTCGTCGCTCTGCAGCTGAGCGTACTGGGATTGTGCCAGTTCGGCGGCGGGGATGGTCAGCTCTGCGGATGTGGCGGCGCTGTAGCCGATGCCGTATTCGCGGCTGATCGTCGCCAGGTAGCTGGCGGCGTCGGTGCGTTCGAGTCGGTCGATGAGATCCTCGGGCCCGGTGGCGGTGATCTCGTACGGCGGGCTGAGCGGATCGTAGTTGACGAGGATCGCACCGCCGGCGCTGCGCACCGCGGTCAGCGTCGTGAGCCGCCGGTCGTTGACGGCCACCGCATACGCACCCGAGGCGAACAGCGCGTTGACGACGATCTGGATGTCCTCGTCGTGGACCTTGTTGCCGGCCTGCTGCCCGGAGCGCGGATCGCCGTCGAACGCCGAGGTGTCCTGGTCGGTGAGCGTCAGCGTCACACCCGGGCCGGTCACCTCGGTCAGAGAGGCCATCTCCGCCAGCCGGTCGAGTTCGCCGCTGCGGTCCGCACCGAGGGCGCTCGTCTGGGCATCGGCCAGGCGCTTCGCGCGGGCCTCATTGGAGGAGGCGAGATCCTCGTTCTCCGCTGAGCGCTCCTCGATCTCCTCGATGAGGTAGTCGGCGGTGCTGCGCTCTCCCCCGCTGCCGCCGGTGAGCTGGACGACAGCGATCGAACCGCTCAGGCCGAGGAACACTGCCACAACACCGGCGATCACCTTGGCGCCCGGGCGCTTCGGGGCACCGGATCGCGCGGCGAGCTCGTAGTCGGGTTCCGGGGTGCGCATCCACAGCGATTCGAGCAGCGAGGAGGAATAGGATTCCCGCTCCGGCCGGGCGCTGCGGGAGTGCAGGCGGCGCTCGGCGAATCTGCGGGCACGCTGAAAGCGTCGCGTCTCAGTCATTCGGCGGCCTCCTTTCGCCTGCGCGCACCGCCGCAGGCGGCCGCGAGAAGATGGTGCACCGGCCCGCGAGCGACTGGGGATGCGGTGCGCGATGTTGGCACCGATCATCTCATGCGCCGGGCGGCTGGCCGTTCAGGTGTGAGGTGTGGCGCAGGAATGCGGGAGTTTTTGCACCCGCCGGGCCGCCGATATACAGTTAGACGAGCCGAATCGGCAGGTGACGCCTGCTTATCGCGGCATCGGGCTATGGCGCAGCTTGGTAGCGCGCTGCACTGGGGGTGCAGAGGTCGTGGGTTCGAATCCCGCTAGCCCGACCATTCTTCCCTCGACCATCTCTTGCCTCGCACATCATTCCTGTGCTGGCAGCACATCCCCGCCCTCTTCGTCCGTCCGGTCGCGCAGTCCGATCGTCAGTCCGATGATCGCAGCGATGAACACCGCCGTCAGACCCAAGGTGACGGCAGGGTTCTGACGGTAGGCCTGCAGCAGTGCGCTGATGCCCACGAGACCGACCGTCGAATAGATGAGCGCCCACACAGCCCCGCCCAGGCCCAGTGCCGGCAGGTAGCGGCGCAGGCTCATCCCGATCGACCCGGCAGCGAGGTTGACGACGGTCTGCACACCGATGAGCAGGAAGCTCACGGCCACCGCCGACGCCCCGTAGCGGCGCAGAATGCGTTCGGCGCGCTGATAGCGCTGGGAGCTGAGGATGCGGTTGATCCGACCGATGCGGCTCACCCCGCGCCGAGCGAGCCGGCCGAGCAGGAAGGTGCCGCCGGCCCGGAAGATGATGACCGCGTACATGATGAGCCACACGACGTACAGCGGCAGGGGCCAGTCAGCAGGGTTCATCTGGCCATCGTAGACCGTTCCCGCGCACACGAGACCTGCCGCAGCCCTGTGATCTCCGCCTCCACCCTGCCGGCCGCGTGATCGGCGGGCCGGTGCGGCGAAGCGACTACGATGCTCACCAAAGGGCTACGATTCACACCAGACCCGCCCGACATCGGAGGAACCCCATCACTGTGCATGCACCGCAGTTCCCGGCAGCGCACCGCGCCGCCCCAGAACGCACGCTCATCGACATCCTCATCGCTGTCGCCACCGACCACCCCGAGGCCCCGGCCCTCGATGACGGAGTCCGCTCCATCACCTATTCGCAGCTGCTGGAGGCCATGCGCGACTTCGGCCATGAGCTCCACGCCGCCGGCGTCGCACCCGGCGACAAGGTCGGCGTGCGGGTGCCCTCAGGCACCCTCGACCTCTACATCGCGATCCTGTCGACCCTCATGATCGGCGCCGCCTATGTGCCCGTCGACGTCGACGACCCGGATGAGCGCGCGGCCACGGTGTTCTCCGAGGCCGCGGTCACCGCTGTCGTCACCGCCGGGATGCAGATCGAGTCGCGGCGCGATCCCGCGACCGAGGCGGTGGCTCCGCTGCGCGCCCCGCAGCCGGATGATGACTGCTGGGTGATCTTCACCTCCGGTTCGACCGGCAAGCCCAAGGGCGTGGCCGTCACCCACCGCTCCGCTGCCGCCTTCGTCGATGCCGAGTCGCGGATCTTCTGCCAGGATGAGCCGATCGGCCCCGGCGACCGGGTGCTCGCAGGACTCTCAGTGGCCTTCGACGCCAGCTGTGAGGAGATGTGGCTGGCGTGGGCGCACGGGGCCTGCCTGGTGCCCGCCCCGCGCGCACTCGTGAAGTCCGGCATGGACCTGGGCCCGTGGCTGGCCGGCCGGCGCATCAGCATCGTCTCGACAGTGCCGACGCTGGCCGCGCTGTGGCCGGCGGAGACGCTCGAAAGTGTGCGGCTGCTGATCTTCGGCGGCGAGGCCTGCCCACCGGAGCTCGCCCAGCGGCTCTCCGACGGCACCCGCGAGGTGTGGAACACCTACGGCCCGACCGAGGCGACCGTCGTCGCCTGCGCAGCCCCGCTCGGCGGGCCCGGCCCGGTGCGCATCGGCCTGCCGCTCGACGGCTGGGATCTGGCGATCGTCGACGCTGCGGGGATCCCGGTCGCCGAAGGCGAGACCGGTGAGCTCATCATCGGCGGAGTCGGCCTGGCCCGCTACCTCGACCCGGCCAAGGATGCCGAGAAGTACGCGCCGATGCCCACGCTCGGCTGGCAGCGCGCCTACCGCTCCGGCGACCTCGTCGTCAACGATCCGGCCGGTCTGCTGTTCGTCGGCCGCGCCGATGAGCAGATCAAGCTCGGCGGCCGGCGCATCGAACTCGGTGAGATCGACGCGGCCCTCCAGGCCCTGCCCGGTGTGGCCGGCGGTGCAGCCGCCGTCAAGGACACCCCAGCCGGCACCCAGCTGCTCATCGGCTATCTCGCCCCGGCCGACACCTCGGCGCCGGCGCCCCTGGCCGACTGGGAGGCCCAGCTGCGCGAGGTGCTCCCGCCTGCCCTCGTCCCCCGCCTGGCGATCGTCGACTCCCTGCCGACGAAGACCTCCGGCAAGGTCGACCGCAATGCCCTGCCGTGGCCGCTGGAGGAGATCCTCGACGATGACTCCGGCGAAGCTGTGCCGGAATCAGCGGCCTGGATCGCCGAGCAGTGGCAGGCCGTGCTCGGCGGCCGGCCGAGCATGGACACCGACTTCTTCACCGCCGGCGGCGGTTCCCTGGCCGCCGCCCAGCTCGTCTCCCGACTGCGCGCCCGCCATTCGACGATCACCGTCGGCGATGTCTACTCCCATCCGCGCTTCGGGGCCCTGGCCGAGCTGTGCCTGGCCGAGGAGGGCGCAGCCAGCACGGCAGCGGGCCGGCACCGCACCGTCGCACGCACCCGCCGGTCGATGCAGTGGCTGCAGACGCTGCTCGGGCTGGTGCTCCACATCCTCTCCGGCATGCGCTGGGTGGTCCTCCTCATGGCCGGGGCGAATCTCGCCGCCTGGCAGGGCGCACCGCTCATCACGACGCCGTGGTGGCTCATCATCGCCCTGTGGGCGGTGTTCGTCTCCGGCTGGGGCAAGATGCTCGTCTCCGCGCTGGCCGCCCGCGCCCTCATGGCCGGTGTGGGTCCGGGCGTGTATCCGCGCTCCGGCAGCGTGCACCTGCGGCTGTGGCTGGCTGAGCACATCCAGGATCTCGCCGGCGCAGTGTCGGTCGCCAACGCCCCGTGGGTGACGTGGTATGCCCGCCTGCTCGGCAACCGGATCGGCCGCGATGTCGACATGCACACGATCCCGCCGGTCACCGGCCTGCTGACGATCGACCGCGGTGCCGCCGTCGAACCGGAGGTCGATCTCAAGGGCTGGTGGGTCGACGGCGATCTGCTGCGCATCGGCACCGTCGACATCGGCCGCGATGCCACCGTCGGAGCCCGTTCGACGCTCATGCCCGGCACCCGCATCGGCCCGGATGCCCACATCGAACCCGGTTCGGCAGTCACCGGCCGGGTGCGTAAGAACCAGGTGTTCTCCGGCTCCCCGGCGGTGCGGATCGGCAAGAAGAAGCGCACCTGGCCGGATCCGCCGGACAAGCGGGCACGCACCCCGTTCCTGCTCTATGCGCTCGGCTCCCAGCTGCATGCGCTCATCCCCTATATCGCGCTCGTCCCCGGGGTGGCGCTGATGCTCGCAGTGGCCGGGCCCGAGGTGTTCGCCCAGCCGCTGACGTTGCTCGCCTGGGCACCGGTGCAGGCTCTCATCTGGTTCCTCACCACCGCGGTGCTCGTGGTGCTGGCGGTGCGCGGCCTGGCGATCGGGATGCGCGAGGGCCTGTTCCCTGTCCGGTCGATGATGGGCTTCCGGCTGTGGGCCACCGAACGCATCCTCGATATGGCCCGCGAACTGCTCTTCCCGCTCTATGCGAGCCTCTTCACCCCGATCTGGCTGCGGATCCTCGGCGCGAAGGTCGGCCGCAATGTCGAGGTCTCCACGGTGCTGCTCGTGCCGTCGATGACGCAGATCGCCTCCGGGGCGTTCCTCGCCGATGACACGATGGTCGCCTCCTACGATCTGGGCCACGGCTGGATGCGCATCGGCCGGGCGAAGGTCGGCAAGCGCGCCTTCCTCGGCAACTCCGGCATCGCCGCGGCCGGGCGCCGGGTGCCGAAGAACGCACTCGTCGCCGTGCTCTCAGCGGCTCCTGCCAAGGCGAAGAAGGGCAGTTCGTGGATCGGCACCCCGCCGGTCGAGCTGCGCCGCAGCGAGGTCGACGCCGATGACTCGCTGACCTACAACCCGCCGCAGCGGCTGAAGTTCGCCCGCGGCTGCTGGGAGGTGCTGCGCAGCCTGTCCGTCATGACCGCCGGGCTGCTCATCACCGGGCTGCTCATCGCCCTCTACGGGCTGCTCTCGTCAGGTGAAGCGCTCGCACAGGCGACCGGCGCCTCGGGGGCGGTGCTCGCCCCGCTGACCCTCATCGCCGGCTCCGGTGCCGTCATGATGGCTGCCGGCGCAGTCGCTGCCGGCATCGCCGTCATCGCCAAGTGGGTGTTCGTCGGCCGTACGAAGCCCAGCGAGCATCCGCTGTGGTCGAGCTTCATCTGGCGCAATGAGGTCGCCGACTGCTTTGTTGAGCTCATCGCCGCGCCTTGGTTCGCCCGCACCGCCGTCGGCACGCCCGCACTCGTGTGGTTCCTGCGCGCGCTCGGCGCGAAGATCGGCCACGGCGTGTGGTGCGAGACCTACTGGCTGCCGGAAGCCGATCTCGTGACCCTGGCCGACAATGCGACCGTCAACCGCGGCTGCGTTGTGCAGACCCACCTGTTCCACGACCGGGTGATGTCGCTCGACACCGTCACCCTCGATCCGGGCGCCACGCTCGGACCCAACAGCGTCATCCTGCCGGCGGCCACGATCGGCCAGGCCGCAACGGTCGGGCCGACCTCGCTCGTCATGCGCGGCGAGTTCGTGCCCCCGCACGCCTACTTCTCCGGCAACCCCGTCGTGCCCTGGATCGATGCACCCGCCCTGCCGCAGAACCCGACCACCTCCGAGGACCATCGTTGACCCCTGCTGACTCCTACACTCCCGACTCCGGCACATCCGAACTGAGCGTCGAACACTACGATCTGACGCTCGACTATCGGATCGTGCCCAACCGGCTGGCCGGTCACGCCCAGCTGCGGGTGCGGCTGCGGGCGCAGACCTCTGAGCTCGCGCTCGATCTGGCCGGGCTGCGGGTGACGAAAGCGACGATCGACGGCGCCCGGGTGCGCTGGCGTCAGCACGGCCGCAAGCTCACCCTGCACGCCCGCCGGGAGTATCCGCGTGATGCCCTGCTCAACGTCGAGATCGCCTACAGCGGCAATCCGGAGCCGGCGATGGGCATGTGGGGCGACGTGGGTTGGGAGGAGCTCGAAGACGGGGTGCTCGTCGCCGGCCAGCCCAACGGCGCAGCCACCTGGTTCCCGTGCAATGACCATCCTTCGAACAAGGCGAGCTACCGGATCTCCGTGCTCGTCGAATCGCCCTACACCGTCATCTCCAACGGCCGGCTCGTGACGACCTCCCGGAAGGCCGGGCGCACCCGCTGGGTGTGGGAGTCGAAGGCGCCGCTGGCCCCGTACCTGGCGACGGTGCAGATCGGGCAGTACGAGCGCACCGAGCTCGCCCCGCTCGGGCGTCCCGGACCGGTGCCGCTGACGGTGGCCTGCTCACGCAGTATGCGGCAGAAGGCCCACCGGGCGCTGGCCAAGCAGCATAACATGATGCAGGTGTTCAGCGACTGGTTCGGCCCCTATCCCTTCGACCACTACGGCGTCGTCGTCACCGATGATGTGCTTGAGATTCCGCTGGAGTCCCAGCCGCTGTCGATCCTGGGGCCCAACCATCTCGAGGCCACCTGGGAGGCTGAGCGGCTCGTCGCCCATGAGCTCGCCCACCAGTGGTTCGGCAACTCGCTGACGCTGGGCCAGTGGTCTGATATCTGGCTGAATGAGGGCTTCGCCTGCTATGCCGAATGGCTGTGGGCTGAGGCCGCTGAGCGCGGCACCGCCGATGAGCTGGCCCGGGTGCACTGGAACCTGCTCGACAGCCAGCCGCAGAACCTCGTGCTCGCCGATCCGGGACCGGCCGATATGTTCGATGACCGGATCTACAAGCGCGGTGCGCTCACCCTGCATGCCCTGCGCAGGCGGATCGGCGATGAGAGCTTCCGCCGGCTGCTGCAGGCGTGGACGCAGCAATATCAGCATGGCCATGTCTCCACTGAGGACTTTCTGCGCCTGGCAGCCGAGATCACCGGCGAGTCGATCTCCCCGATCGTCGATCCGTGGCTGTATGAGGAGAAGCTGCCGCGCCTGCCCCACTGAGCCGGCGGCAGGCGGCTGCCGGTTCAGACCCGGCGGAGCATGATATCAGCTTCGCCGGAGCGGCCGACGTCGAAGAAGCCGAGCTGGCTGAAGAGGTGCTTGGACATGTTCCCATCGGCCACCGACAGGCTGAGCGCCGGATAGCCCGACACGGCGGCCAGTCGGCACAGGGTGTGCAGCAGCTGGCGACCGGCACCTCGGCCCTGGGCCTCTGCTGCCACGGCGATCGCCACCTCGGGAATGTCATCAGCGACCCAGCCGTAGCCGGGCGGGTCGCTCAGCAGCCGGCACCAGGCCGCCCCGACCGGCTGCTCCTCATCCCATGCGATGACGGCGATATCACCTGCACGGCCCCAGCCGTCGAGATAGGCGGCGAGCTGGTCATCAGCGTCGATGGCGGAGCGGTCGAGCTCCGGGGCGCCGGGCGACCAGTTGATGCACTGCAGCAGGAACGGAGTGAGCAGCTCGCGGACCTCGGCAGCGGTGCGGTCTGCCGGCAGTGGTGTGATGTGCATGGGGTTCCTCTCCATTCAGGGCGTGCACCAGCATAGTCGCTGCTCGGCGTGGCGAAAGCCCAGGACACACGCGGCGCGTCACGGTTCAGGAGCGGTCGGCGACCGCCTCGGCGCGGCGGATCCAGCCGTCGTTGCGGACCCGCCAGCCCAGGCCGAGTGCGCGCATCGCGACGAAGCCGAGACCGAAGCAGGCCCACAGCACGGTAACGGTCGGCCACTGGGTGTAGATGAGCGCGAGGATGCCGCAGTAGAGCAGGAAGGCGCTCAGCTGGGCGAAGGCGAGATAGCGGGCGTCCTCGGCGCCCATGAGCACCCCGTCGAGGGTGAAGACATAGCCGGCGACCGGCATGCCGATCGCAAGCACGATGATGAGCGGCATGAGCAGGCTGCGCACCGCCGGGTCCGAGGTGAAGACATAGCCGATGAGCGGTGAGAGGACGGCGAGGACGATGCCGACGAGCACGCCGAAGCCGATGCCCCACTGGATGAGCCGCCGGTTGATCGCCGCGACCCGCTGCCGGTTGCGGTGGCCCAACTGCAGGCCGATCATCGCCTGCCCGGCGATGGCGAGCGCGTCGAGGACGAGGGCGAGGGAGTTGAACAGCGTCTGGATGATCTGGACGGCCGCCAGCTGCACGGTGCCCAGGCCCGTGGCGAGCACGATGAGCACGATCATGGCTGCGCGCAGCGACATATTGCGCACCAGCAGCCATCCGGAGGTCCGCGCAGAGGCGAGCACCCCGGACCAGTCCGGGCGCACCGGCGCCCGGTGCCGCCGGGCCGCACGCACCGCGATGACGAGGTAGATCGCGCACATGCCGACATGCGCCAGCACCGAGCCGAGGGCGGAGCCGGCGACCCCCATGCCGAAGCCGTAGATGAACACGGCGTTGAGCGCGATGTTGGCGAGGAATCCGCCGACGGCCACCCGCAGCGGGGTCTTCGTGTCCTGCAGACCGCGCAGCAGTCCGGTGGCGGCGATGACGGTGAGCATGAACGGCAGTCCCCACCAGGAGATGGCGAGGTAGGAGTGGGCGCCGGCGGCCACCTCGGGCGTGGGATGGAACCAGGAGATCGGCACATCCAGCAGCGGCAGTCCGAGGGCCAACAGCACAAGCGAGGTCAGCAGCGCCAGCCAGATGCCGTCGAAGCCGGCTCCGATCGCTGCCGGGACATCGCCTTCGCCCAGCTTGCGCGCCACCCGCGGGGTGGTGGCGTAGGCGAGGAAGATCATGAGGCCGAGGACCGTATGCAGGATCGTCGCCGCGATCGCCAGGGCGCCGAGCGCATCCGGTCCCACATGCCCGATCATCGCCGTGTCGGCGAGCAGGAAGACCGGTTCGGCGGCAAGCGCGCCGAGAGCTGGCACAGCCAGGGCGAGGATCTCCTTGTCGAGGACGCGCGTGCGGGAGGTGATCGGGACGGCCTTTCAGTCGACGGGCGGCTGCGATGCGCCGCGGACGGACAGAGCGAGAGGCGGGCGCCGGGTGGCGTCCGCCTCTCAATCATATTCCCCGCTGTCGCCGGGGTGCGGCCGTCTCAGCTCGCCTGCTCGGCAGCCTGTTCGGCGCCCATCCGGCGCATCTCGCGGCGCAGGATCTTGCCCGAGGCGGTCTTGGGCAGCGCTTCGATGAAGCTGATCGTGCGCGGGGCCTTGTAGGAGGCCAGGTGTTCGCGGCAGTAGGCGATGAGGTCCTCGCCGGTGACCTCGGCGCCCGGCTGCAGGCTGACGAAGGCGGTGACCGATTCGCCGCGGTACTCATCGGGCACGCCGACGACGGCGGCTTCGAGCACGGCCGGGTGGTTGTAGAGGACGTCTTCGATCTCGCGCGGCCACACTTTGAAGCCGGAGGCGTTGATCATGTCCTTCTTGCGGTCGACGATGAACACCCAGCCGTCGGCGTCGATGAAGCCGACGTCACCGGTCCTGAGCTCGCCGTCGGGGATCTCCGAGGCGGTGGCTGACGGGTTGTTGATGTATTCGCCGACGACCATCGGGCCGCGCACGCAGATCTCGCCGATCTCGCCCGGGCCGAGCTCAGCGCCGAGGTCGTCGAGGATCCGCACGACGACGCCGGGCACCGGCAGGCCGCAGGACAGGTTGCCGCTGTCCGGGTCGACGGGGGCGCGCATGCCCGGTGGGACGACGACGCACTGGGCGGTCGTCTCGGTCAGCCCGTAGCCCTGGCCGATGTAGTGGCCGGTGCGCTCTTCGAACTTCCGCACGATCGCATCCGGCAGCGGCGCGCCGCCGGACATGAGCGATTTGAAGGAGTCGAAGGCATCGGTGTCGAAGGTCGGGTGGGCGAGCAGCGCCATATAGGCGGTGGCCGGTCCGGCCATGTACTGCGGCTTCTCGCGGCGGAAGATCTCCAGGGTGCTGGCCGGTTCGAAGCGGTAGTTCATCGCCAGGGCCGCGCCGATGGCGGCTGAGGCGATGAACTGGCAGACGAAGCCGGTGATGTGGAAGACCGGCGCGAGGGTGAAGATGACGTCGTTCTCGTCCAGCCCCTGGTGGATGCCGAGGGCCAGGGAGTTGACGG
Organism: Brevibacterium otitidis; assembly: GCF_042429315.1. Classification (NCBI taxonomy): domain Bacteria; kingdom Bacillati; phylum Actinomycetota; class Actinomycetes; order Micrococcales; family Brevibacteriaceae; genus Brevibacterium; species Brevibacterium otitidis. The sequence continues at coordinate 104,228 of NZ_JBHMAU010000133.1, forward strand.
TGACGCCGCGGTGGGTGACGGCTGCGCCCTTCGACCGTCCCGAGGTACCGGAGGTGTAGCCGATGATCGCGGTGTCGTCCGGGGTCAGCTCCGGCGCCGGGACGGTGCGGCCGTCATTGGCCTTCACAACGTCGAGAAGCTCTGCGCAGCCGGTGTCGTAGTGGTCGGCGAAGATGCCGAAGATGCGCTCGTCGTTCGTCGTCTGGAAGTCGGTGTCCTTGCAGGTGAGCACCCATTCGAGGCCCTGGCAGTAGTCCTTGACGCGGTCGAGGTAGGCGGCAGCGGAGACGACGAGGCCGCGGATGCCGGAGTCGGCGAAGATGTGTGCGAGCTCATCGCGGTACATCGGGTTGAGCGGCACCGGGATCGCGCCGATCTTCCACGCACCGAACACGGCGATGTGGTAGTGCGGGGTGTTCTGCAGGTAGACGCCGATCCGGTCGCCGGCGCCGATGCCCTCATCGGTGAGCCAGGCGCCGAAGGCCTCGGCCTGCCGATCGATCTCAGCCCAGGTGGGTTCGTATCCGAAGTAGGTGATGGCGCGGCGGTCGGGGAACCGCTCGACGGTGTCGCGCAGCAGCTGGTCACCGGTGCTGTGGGGCACAGGTTCGGACAGCTGCGGCAGATGGGCGTAGGTCTTGAGCCAGGGCTGGGTCTCCGAAATGCTCATCATCTCTCCTCGGATCGTCATTTTCGGAAGGGTTGAGGGTGCTCCCGGCGGCTCATGGGCGGCCGCCGGGAACAGCTCTGCGCACAGGCAGAGCAGGGGGTCAGCAGACTTCGAACAGCCCGGCAGCGCCCATGCCGCCGCCGATGCACATGGTGACGACGACGTACTTAGCGCCGCGTCGCCTGCCCTCGATGAGGGCGTGGCCGGTGAGCCGGGAACCGGTCATCCCGTAGGGGTGGCCGACAGAGATGCCGCCGCCGTCGACGTTGTAGCGCTCCGGGTCGATGCCGAGCCGGTCGCGGCAGTACAGCGCCTGCACGGCGAAGGCCTCATTCAGCTCCCACAGGTCGATGTCGTCGACGGTGAGGCCGTGCTGGTCGAGCAGCTTCGGCACCGCGAACACCGGGCCGATGCCCATCTCATCCGGCTCGCAGCCTGCGACGGCCATGCCGCGGTAGATGCCCAGCGGCTCCAGCCCGCGGCGGGAGGCCTCGTCATCGGACATGAGCACCGCCGCCGAGGCGCCGTCGGAGAGCTGCGAGGCATTGCCGGCGGTGATCGACGGGTGAGCGGAGGCGACACCGGGTTCGAGCACCGGGTTGAGGCCGGCCAGCCCCTCCAGGGTGGTCTGCGGGCGGTTGCCCTCGTCCTTCGTCAGCGTGACGGTCTGCTCCGAGATCTCCTTCGTCTCCTTGTCCTGGATCAGCTGCACCGACTCCAGCGGCACGATCTCGGCATCGAGGCGGCCGGCCTCCTGGGCGGCGGCAGTGCGCATCTGGGATTCATAGGCGTAGGCGTCCTGGTCCTCGCGGGAGACCCCGTAGCGCTCGGCGACGACCTCGGCGGTGTGGAGCATCGGCAGGTACAGGCCCGGGATGTTCTCGACCAGCCACGGATCCCTGGCGCGGAAGGTGTTCATCTTGTCGTTCTGCACCAGTGAGATCGATTCGACACCGCCGCCGACGGCGATCTTCATCCCATCGTGGATGATCTGCTTGGCAGCCGTGGCGATCGCCATGAGGCCGGAGGAGCACTGCCGGTCGATCGTCATGCCGGAGACGGTGACGGGCAGGCCGGCGCGCAGGGCCGACTGGCGGGCGACATTGCCGCTCTGGGAGCCCTGCTGCAGCGCCGCACCGAGGATCACGTCGTCGACTTCAGCACCCTCGATGCCGGCGCGTTCGACAGCATGGCGGATGGCGTGGCCGGCGAGTTCCTGCGGCTGGGTGTTGTTGAAGGCGCCGCGATAGGCCTTGCCGATCGGGGTGCGGGCGGTGGAGACGATGACTGCGTCTGTCATGGGTGTCCTTTCTGGATGACGAGGGGCGCCTCGTTGAGTCTATGTCGTCAGCGTGACCTTCAGCACACGGGCAGGTCGATGAGTGCGGCCAGCGCCGCGCGGTTGGCCGCTGGGTGCCCGAGGATGAGCTCGCCGGCCTTGGCCCGTTTGAGCAGCAGGTGGATGGGATACTCCCAGGTCATGCCGTTGCCGCCGTGCAGCTGCACGGCTTCCTCCGTGGCCTGCACTGCGACCGGGGCGGCGTAGGCGAGCGCGGTGAGTGCGCAGATCTGCGCTTCGTGCAGATCCTCCTCCCCGCGCTGCCAGTTCGCTGCCGTCTGAGCGGCGTAGGTGGCCGCCGCATCGGCCTGGCGGACGGCCAGCCACAGCTCGGCCAGCCGGTGCTTGATCGCCTGATAGGAGCCGATCGCGCGCCCGAACTGCACGCGGGTGCGCACGTAGTCCAGGGTGGTGGAGAACGCCTGGGCTGCGGTGCCGGCGAGTTCGGCGGCCAGCGCCACCTGCCCAGCGAGCGTCGCAGCCTCCACCGCGGCCACCGCCTCGGCGCCGGTGGCGATGACGCGTGCCGGCGCGCTGTCGACGGTGACGTCGGCGAGTCTGCGGGTCTCGTCCAGGCTGAGGAATGGTGCGATGTGCGCGTCTGCCGGGTCGATGACGACGATCGTCGTGTCCTCCCCGCTGCCGAGCACGGCGATGAGATCATCAGCGCCTGCTGCCTCCATGACGCCTGCGATGGTGCCGCTGACGTGCACGGTCGCCGGATCCGGCACGGCTCGCGCAGTATCCGCGCCCGAGGCGGTGGCCGCCGTCAGTCCGCTGGCCAGGGTGGGGCTGGTGGCGGGGAAGGCGACGGCGGCATACCGCTCGCCTGCCGCCAGCGCGGCTGCCAATTCACGGTCCCCGGCGTGGGCTGCCAGCGTGGTGGCGATGACGCCGGAGCTGAGGAAGCGCAGCGGGGCGGCATGCCGGCCGATCGCGTGGGCGACGACGGCGGCTTCGGCGAGGCTGGCGCCGGCTCCGCCGTCTGCTTCGGGGACGAGCAGTCCGGCGAGCCCGAGTTCGCGGGCCCACCCGTCGTTGAGTTCACGGGAGGCGATGGCAGGGTCGTCGTACACCTCGGCGACGGTGCCGGGATCGCAGCGTTCGGTGAGGAAAGCGCGCACGGTGCGCCTGAGGTCGGCGGCCAGCTCGGTGTCGAGCATCTCGATGGTCATCTGGGCAGGTCCTTGAACGGCAGGTCTTTGTCGGTGCGGTGTTCGCCGGGCAGTCCGAGGACGCGTTCGGCGATGATGTTGCGGATGATCTCGCTGGTGCCGCCTTCGATCGAGTTGCCCTTCGCGCGCAGGTACCGGTAGACCGGCGTGCGGCCGGTCATCGAATAGTGCGCGGGCCGGCGCATCTCGTAGCTGTCATGCCGCAGCCCGTCGATCCCGCGCATCCGCACGTCGAGGGCGGAGAGCTGCTGGGCGTTGCGCGCAAACGACAGCTTCGCGCCGGATCCTTCGGGTCCGGGCTGACCGGCGGCGACCTGCTGGGCGGTGCGCTCTCCGAGCATCCGTGCGGCTTCGGATTCGACCCACAGCCGCATGAGCTCATCGTGCAGCAGCGTATCGCGCACCTCCGGCTGCTTGCGCCAGGCCTCGGTGACGACACCGAGCATGCCGCCTTCGCGCGGTGCTCCCCCGCCGATCGCCACCCGTTCGTTGTTCAGCGTCGTGTTCGCGATCTTCCAGCCCTCACCGGGCGCACCGAGGCGCATGGATGCAGGCACCGGCACATCGGTGAGGAACACTTCGTTGAATTCGGCCTCGCCGGTGATCTGGCGCAGCCCGCGGGTTTCGACGCCGGGGGCGTGCATGTCAAGCAGGAAGTAGCTCATTCCGCGGTGCTTGGGCACACTCGGGTCGGTGCGGGCGATGAGAATCGCCAGGTCGGCATTGTGTGCTCCGGACGTCCACACCTTCTGCCCGGTCACCCGGTAGGTGTCCCCGTCGAGCACGGCCTTCGTTGCGACGGCGGCGAGGTCGGAACCGGCGCCGGGTTCGCTGAAGAGCTGGCAGACGATCGTCTCAAGCGTGTAGATGCGCTTGAGCCACGTCTTCTGCTCAGCGCTGCCGTAGGCGGCGATGGTAGGGGCGGCCATGCCGAAGCCGATCGCGTTGTCGTGCGGGTCCGGCCGGTGCAGCCCGGCGGCGTCGACGGCGGCATCGGCGTAGTCCTGCAGGCTCGCCGAGACGCCCAGGCCGCCAGCACCCTGCGGGAAGTTCACCCAGGCCAGGCCGTGGTCGTAGAGCAGCCCGGCGTGCGCGGCCGGCGCTGCCGCCTCGGGTCCGGTGAGCCCGGCGGCCGCGGCTGCGGCTGCCGCGACCGCCTCGTCAATGCGTGCGTGTGCGCTCACCGGATCAGTCCTTGGGTCCGCCGGCGACGTAGATGACCTGGCCGGAGACGAAGCCGGCTCCTTCGCTGGCGAGGAACGAGGCGGTGTGGGCGATGTCCTCGGGCTTGCCGGAGCGGGCCACCGGGATCTGGCTGACGGCCATGGCGACGAAGTCGTCGAACTCGACGCCGACGCGCTCGGCAGTCGCCTTCGTCATATCGGTTTCGATGAAGCCCGGGGCGATCGCGTTGGCGGTGACGCCGAACTTGCCGAGCTCGATCGCGTACGTCTTCGTCATCCCCTGGATGCCGGCCTTGGCAGCCGAGTAGTTCGTCTGCCCGCGGTTGCCGAGCGCTGAGGTCGAGGACATCGAGATGATGCGGCCGAACTTCTGCTCGACCATGTGGGACTGGCAGGCCCTGGTCATGAGGAAGTTGCCGGTCAGGTGGACGTCGAGGACCTTCGTGAAGTCAGCCGGGGTCATCTTGAACAGCAGGTTGTCCTTGATGATGCCGGCGTTGTTGACGAGCACGGTCGGGGCGCCGAGCTCCTCAGCGGTGCGCTGAACGGCGGCGTCGGCTTGGTCCTCATCGGTGATGTCGGCGCCGATGCCGATGGACTGTCCGCCGGCTGCGCCGATGCGGGCGACGACGTCCTGGCAGGCGTCTTCGCTCAGGTCGACGACGGCGACCTTCATGCCGTCGGCGGCCAGCCGCTCGGCGATCGCGGCGCCGATTCCGCGGGCGCCTCCGGTGACGATAGCGGTGCGCTGGGTCATGGATTCTCCTTCAGGTTCGGGGTGTGTGCGGTCAGGTGGTTCTGCGAGTCAGGTGGTTCTGCAGGTCAGGATGCGTACTTGCGCAGCTCACGGCGGGCGATGGTCATCTTGTGGACCTCATCGGCGCCGTCGACGATGCGCAGGGTGCGGGCATGGGAGTACATCTCGGCCAGTGGGAAGTCATCGGTCACACCGGCGCCGCCGTGGACCTGGATGGCCCGGTCGATGACGCTCAGGGCGGCCTTCGGGGCGGCGACCTTGATCTCGGAGATGAGGTTGCGGGCCTCCTTGTTGCCGACCTTATCCATCATGTCAGCGGCATGCAGGGTCAGCAGGCGGGCCTGGTCGATGTCGACGCGGGATTCGGCGATCCAGTCCTGGATGTTGGCCTTGGCTGCCAGCGGCTGACCGAACACGACGCGCTCATGTGCACGGCGGCACATGAACTCCAGGGCGCGCTCGGCCATGCCGATGGCGCGCATGCAGTGGTGGATGCGGCCGGGCCCGAGGCGGGCCTGGGAGATCGCGAATCCCTCGCCTTCGCCCTTGAGCACGTCCTTGGCTTCGACCCGCACATCGGTGAAGGTCACCTCGGCGTGGCTTTCGCGGTCGAGGTAGCCGAAGACCGGCAGGGAGCGGACGATCTCGACACCGGGGGCGTCGGTGGGCACGACCATCATCGACTGCTGGCGGTGATTCTCGGCGTTCGGGTCGGTCTTGCCCATGACGATGAGGACCTTGCAGTCCGGGCGGGCACCATTGGAAGTGAACCATTTCCGGCCGTTGAGGATGTAGCCGTCGCCGTCCTTCTCCATGCTCATCTCGATATTGGTGGCATCCGAGCTGGCCACGGCCGGTTCGGTCATCGCGAACCCGGAGGCGATCTCACCGTCGAGCAGCGGGCGCAGGTACTTCTCCTTGTGCTCATCGGTGCCGAAGAGCGTAAAGACCTCCATGTTGCCGGTGTCCGGGGCGTTGCAGTTCGTCGCCTCGGGCGCCAGGTTTGGGGAACGGCCCATGATCTCGGCCAGTGGGGCGTATTCGAGGTTCGTCAGGCCCGGGCCCCATTCCTCGTGCGGGTGGAAGAGGTTCCACAGTCCCCTGGACCGGGCTTCGCCCTTGAGCTCCTGGAGGATCGGCGGGACGGCATGCGGGTCGTCCTGGGCTGCCATCTGCTCGCGGTAGACGGGTTCGGCTGGATAGATGTGGGAGTCCATGAAGGACTCCAGCTTCTCGCGCAGCTCCTTGGCGCGGTCGGTCTCGTCAAACATCGCTGGCCTTTCTCTCAGGTGTTGTCGTGTGTGCCGGCCTCGGCTCTGAGCCAGGCCTGGTAGCGGCGCATACCGCGCAGCCATCGGTCGTAGTCGGAGCCCTTCATCTGGAACATCTCGGCGACTTCCGGGTGGGGCAGGATGAGGAACGTGCCGTCGTCGATCGCGTCCATGACGCAGGCGGCGACGTATTCGGGGCTGAGCAGCTCACCGGCTTCGGCGACCGAACGGCTGGCAACGCGTTCGGCGGGGTCCGCGCTGTCGAGCCCGGCCATGAGCAGTTCGGTGCGCACGCCCATCGGGCACAGGCAGGCGACCTGGATGCCGTCCTCGCCGTAGGTGATGGACAGCCATTCGGCGAAGGCGAGCGCGGCGTGCTTGGACACGGCGTAGCCGGCCTGCCCGATCTGGGTCAGCAGGCCCGCCGCCGAGGCAGTGGAGACGAAGCAGCCTGCTCCCCTGGCCTGCCAGGTGGGGATGAGCGCCTGGGCGGCGCGGATGTGGGCGCACAGGTTGATGTCGAGGACCGCGTCCCAGTCGGCGTCGGATGCGCCGAGCCCGCGCGCACCGGCAATGCCGGCATTGGCGACGTAGAGGTCGATCTCACCGAGTTCGGCGCGGGTGCGGGCGAGGAGTTCGGTGATGCCGTCTTCGGATGCGCAGTCGCCCTGCCAGGCACGGCAGCCGAGTTCAGAGGCGACCACGGAGACCGTGTCGGCGACGTCGGCGAGCATCACGAAGGCGCCGCGCTCGATGAGCTGTGCGGCGATGGCCCGGCCGATGCCGCCGGCGCCGCCGGTGACGACGGCGACTGCGCCTGAGACGTCCATGGGTACCCCTTCTGAAGAATTCTCCTGCTGCGTCTGTGATGCAGGTGACATCTCAACTTATAGTTGACGTGAGCGTCAATTTCAAGAACTAACGAACGAACGTTTACCTCCTGGAAGGAGATCCTCATGTCGCAGGTGTCGCTTCTCGACCCGCTGCTGGAGCACGCGCGCACCAGGCCGGAGCACATCGCGGTGCGCGGCCCGCGCGCCGCGCAGCGCATATCCCTGACCTACCGGCAGTTCGTCGATGCGATCGCTGCTCGCGCACGCGAGCTGCAGGCCGCCGGACTCCAACCAGGTGAACGCGTCGGCCTCATCGCCCCGACCTGCCCGGAGTTCCTCATCGAGTTCTTCGCAGTCGAGGCCTGCGGGGCGATCACCGTGTGCCTCAATCCGGCTCTTCGGACATCCGGTGGGGGTGAGGTTCGTCGGGTGCTGGTTGGCGGGTAGGGGTCGAGGTCCCCGAGGATCAGAAGCGCTAACCACCTGATCTACCAC